>JACPZK010000031.1 GCA_016195565.1 Nitrospirota bacterium
TGCATTCTGCCGCAGGACAAAGTATGTGATAGTAGAGATTACGGGAAGAGAGATGATATAAATAAGAATCAGCAGGAGACTGAATTGTCTTTTATGGTCCAGGCTTCTAAGTTTATAAATATTCATTTAGCGCCCCTGTATGCTTATTATAACTGAAACTTATCCATATAATTAGTAAATAAAAAGTTTCGGGTCTTTGAATGTATGGCATTTGTTGCATAAAGATTTTGCCCTCTCAATCCCAACAATCCATGAATGAGGTTTATGGCAATCAAGACAGTTTAATCCCTGTTTCATATGAAGTCCATGCCGTCCTACAGAGGTCTCATTGCGATGGCACTCACTGATGCAGGTGGCAGATGTCGGATTTATTTTTCCGTGCGGTTTGTGACACTGATGACAGAGCAGGTTAGACATTGGCGCCCTCACAGAAACCCCGGTATGACATTTGACGCATCTGTCCTTCGGAATCATAGAGGGCGTCTTTTCTGAGAAAGAGTGGCATTTAAGGCATGAGAAGGCTTCCATGCCTATGCCGTGAACCCCTTTATCTTTGTGGCAATTCTGGCAGGCGTTTTCGTTTGGATGGAAGTCATGCACAGTGCCTTTATGACATATCTTACATTCAGTCCCCTGCATAAACACATGCCTGGCATGGCCGTAAGATTTTTTCAGGGTTACAGAGCCCTGAGACACCTCGCTCATATGGCATTTCCTGCACTCCTGCCAGGGTTTTTCCCTGCCGTGTGTCTGGGAGAACTGTTTGCTGCCGCTTTTTACCACATAAGTAACAAGCAGTTGATTCTGTTCAAGAATGCTTAGATGATGACATGTCTGGCAGACGATATCGCGGTGCTTCCCTTTCTGCCATTCCAGAAATGCCTCTCTCATAAGGTGGCATGAAGCGCAGTACTGAGGGTCGTCTTGTGTGTAGCGGTAATATTTATGTCCGACAACCGCTCCAAGTACCGCAACTATGAGAACAGCAGCGAGAATAAAGCCTTTTGCTTCTTCAACGCACTTAACAAGCGAGTCTATAACATTTCTGATTTTGCGCACTGTAAGAGAGCTATCCCTTAGCCGTTGCCATGTCTTCGAGTGTTTTAAGTTTCGGTATTTCACCAAGGGCTATCAAAGTATCGCCGGCTTTAATGGCAGTCCTGAAAGTTGGATTGAACTTCATATCGCCGCTTGCATTTTTAATCGCCACAACTATGATGCCCAAATCCCTGCCGATACCGCATTCATCAAGCGTCAGCCCTGCCAGTTTAGAGTTGTTCTGGACTGTTATTTCCTCCATCTGAAGGTCAATGTTGCCGCTTTTTGTTGCGAATTCTATAAAATCTACAACAGCAGGCTTTAACACCGTATGCGCTATCCTGAGTCCTCCGATATGATACGGCGAAACAACCCTGTCAGCGCCTGCCCTGAGCAATTTCTGCTCTGAGCCTTCCTCCCCTGCCCGTGCAACGACAAAGAGTTTAGGGTTTAATTCTCTGGCGCTAAGAACCACAAAAAGGTTTTCAGCGTCGGTCGGCAGAACAGATATAAGCCCCTTTGCCTTTTCTATTCCAGCCTCTTTTAAATTCTCATCCTTTGTTGCATCTCCTTTGAGTATAAGGGTCTCTTCTCCGCTTTCAAATGTGTCGGGCTCTTTTTCAATCACAACAAAATTTATGTCCTTCTCTTTCAGTTCCCTGCAGATTATCCTGCCCATTCTTCCGTAGCCGCAGACAATGTAATGGTCTTTTAATTCTTTAATTTTTTTTCCCAATCTTTTCCTCCCGAATATTTCCTGGATTTCACCCTCTACTACAATCTTTGCGATTGTGGTAAGAGCGTAAGTCACACTGCCTACACCGCTTATTATAAGGATAATAGTAAAAATTCTTCCATTAGGCGAGAGGTCATGGATTTCCTTGTAGCCGACGCTTGCAATGGTTATAATTGTCATGTAAAGAGAATCAAGGCAGCTCCACCCTTCTATGAGCATATATCCTGCAGAACCGGCAATCACCACACAGGTTATAAATATCAGAGCGAATATCAGCCTTTTTCTAAGCCCTCTCAAGGTCCGGCAGCCCTCCCTTCCGAATAATATTTACTATTTTATCATCTAATCTTCACTTATGTGTGATTTAATGTAATTTTTTTAGGCTTAATTTTTGTTGCCGTTATTTAATTGCTGGATTTCAGGAATCAGAATGGTAAAATATAAATAGAATGAAGAACCCTGCGGCAGAGACCGCAGGGCATCAAAATTTGAACAAATAGCCTGTCATTGCGAGGAAGTCGTAGACGACTGACGAAGCAATCTCAAAGAAAGATTGCCACGCTACGCTCGCAATGACACAAAAGGAGACCCTGTAGCAAGACTATAGGGAATTACAAGTTAAACCTAAATTAATAATGGGAGGTAGAAGCTATGATGTCAAGCATACCGGTAGATATCGGTAAGGTTACAAAGAGCGATGTGGTTAAGGAAATACTGCGCGTGGGAATGATAGCAGAGCTGGACGCAATCAGCCTTTACGAACAGCTTGCCGCAATGACAGACAGGGCTGATATTAAAAAGGTTTTTCTTGATATTGCACGGGAAGAAAAAACCCATGTGGGCGAATTTCAGGAATTGCTTTTGCGTGAAGACAAAGAGCAGGTTGCAGAGCTGAAAAAAGGGAAGGAAGAGGTTGAGGAGCTGACAGGGAAGTAAAAACAGGGGGAATACAGTTAATAAAATGTTTGTCAGGCATGTATAAGGAGGCTGTGTCTGGATTAAGGCAAGATTCACGGGTCAGTCAGAATAGGGGCTGAAGTCGCAATGAAATGGAGCGGATAGCCCCGCATAACAGATGTGAAGAACAAAATATATTGCACTAACATTTATACTTTTACAAAGGCAGTTTAATATTGCCGAAAAACAGGCACAGCCTCCCATCACATATGCATGCCGAAGATATAAAGTAAACCGCCTTTTACTTCATCAGCAGTTCTTCTGCCGCGGCAACGCCCGCTCCGAGTTTTACCGGATGCCCCATTCCTTTCAACACCATTTCCACGCCTGCAATCGCAGTAATCACATCAAAGGTGTCGGCATAGCCGAGATGAGCAATCCTGAATATCTTTCCCTTGACATGGTCCTGTCCGCCTGCTGCCGTTATCCCGTATTTCTCTCTTAGGTTCTTATAAATCTCCTGTCCGTCAATGCCTGCCGGAGCGCATACCGCAGTCACTGAATTGCTCGGAGATTCCTTGGGATAAAGTTCAAGTCCCAGCGCCTTAACAGCCGCCCTTGTAGCATTTGCAAGCCTTTCATGCCGCTTGAATACATTCTCAAGCCCTTCTGCCCGGAGCAGTTTAATGCTTTCGTTTAATCCTATAATCAGAGTAACCGGAGATGTAAAGTTTGTCTGGTTCTTTGCGAGATTTTCCCGCTCTTTTTTAAAATTAAAATAGAATCTCGGGCATTTTGATTTTTCCGAGAACTTCCATGCCTTTTCACTTATGCCTACGAATGCAAGCCCCGGCGGAAGCATCACGCCCTTCTGCGAGCCGCCTATCATTACATCTATCCCCCATTCGTCCATCCTGAGGTCATGGGCCACAATTGCTGATATGGCGTCAACAATAAGGATTGTGTTTTCATATTTTTTTACAACCTTGGCAAGCGCCTCTATATCATGATAAACACCTGTTGATGTTTCTGATGCCTGTACAAACACTCCTTTGATGGACGGGTCATTTTTTAATTTTGCCTCGATAGTCTCAGGTTTTACCGCATATCCCCACTCAACAATAATCTCTTCTGCCTGAAGCCCGTATGCCTTGCATATCTTGGTCCATCGCTCGCCGAATTTACCGCCGTTTACAGTAAGAACCTTGTCTCCGGGGCTGAAAAAATTATTAACAGCGCCTACCATGCCGCCTGTTCCTGTGGAGCATAGGATAAGCACATCGTTTTTTGTCTGGTAAAGCCACTTCAGGCCATTTTTTGCGGCATCAAGCACAGGGATGAAATCAGGCGAACGGTGATGTATAATCGGCATTGCCATGGCAAGCAATGCCTCTGAAGGCACAGGGGTAGGCCCCGGCGCTAACAGGTAACGTTTTAACATGAAAAACCTCCTTAAGTTTAAGTGGATGAATAGTTTAAACTTTAAGTATTATCAGAGTCAAGAACAGTGTCGGAACACAATTTTTCAAGAGGCTGCGACTGTTTTTCGGCAATATTAAACTACCATTTGCAAGATTGCAGTGTTAGTACAATATAGCAAGTTTTTACACCTACATATGCGGGGCTATCCGCTCCGCTTTGCGGAGACTTCAGCCCCTATTCTGACAGATCCGTGAATCTTGCCGCAATCCAGCCCCAGCCCTCTGCTGCGTTGGATGTTATAATTAACAAAAGCAGTACGGAGGGTTTATGGAATGTATATTCTGCAAGATTATAAATAAGACAATACCCGCAAAAATAATTTACGAGGATGAGTATGTCTTAGCCTTTGAGGACATTAATCCTCAGGCGCCTGTGCATACCTTAGTCATACCGAAAAAACACATCTCAACCAATCTTGATATTAATAAGGAAGATAACGGACTATTAGGCCATTTGTTTCAGGTTGCAAATAAGCTTGCAAGGGATAAGGGCATTGCTGAAAGGGGTTTCAGGCTTGTCATGAACTGCAATCCCGAATCAGGACAGACCGTATTTCATATCCACCTTCATATTCTCGGCGGAAGGCAGATGCGCTGGCCTCCCGGGTAAAAACCTTTTCATTTCAAAGAACTGCAAGCATCTGCTTTTTCATCGATAACACCGTAAAAGTTTACGGGTGGAGGAGAGCTTCTCTTTTCTTTTGAGAGAACACACTCGCTGTGGTGAGGTTTAGATTTTCTGTCGTGTGCAATAAGAGCCTGAACAACTTCCACTTTTATTTTGCCTTTCTCTGCCATTGCGGTTAACTCTTCACATGCTGCCCTGTTTTCGTAAGAAACATGGCGATAGGGCCTGGGTGAAATGAGGGCGTCATAGACATCGCTCACTGCAATAATCTCAACAATCAGGTCTTCAAGCCTTATCCCGGCCGGAAACCCGATCCGTCTTTTTTTTCATGGTGATCTCTTGCCACTCTGGCAAAAAGATGCCCCGTATCTCTGAGATAATAGCTGAGCAGCACATAACCGGCGATTGAATGATGTTTCAGATTGTTTAATTCAGCTTGGGTAACAGGTTTTGTCTTTCTAAGAATATTTAGCGGGGTGCAGATTTTGCCGATGTCGTGGGTTGGCCCTGATGCAATCCCCTTGAGCCGATCCTCATGGTCGGACAGGAAATCCTTTGATATAAGCGTTGAGAGGGCGAATACCATTAAAATGTGCCGATAGGTATAGGGGTCATGCTGCTTGAAATAATCCAGAGATTGCAAGAGGGGAAGAATAAGCTTAATCTTCTCCGTGACTTTCAGGATAGCGCTAATCTCTTTTTCACCCGCAAAAATCACATCATAAGGAGGCTCTGTTAGAAACTGGAGCATATCTTCTTTAATTGAGCCGTACCCTATGAGTGAACACTCCTGATAATCAGGGTACCTATTTGAAGAGACAAGAGCATTTAATGTCTCTTCTGACAGCACACTGCCTGCAGGAAGCAGCAACTTATTGTCAAGGGTGTAAACAGGACAAAGAAGTTTTAAGCCAGCCATCAGTAATCCTCCGGAAACAGAATTATAGCACAATGTTGTATATTCTAACATTTTTGCGGAGACTTATCATTTACATTGCAGAGAGTGACAGACGCAGAGCTGTAAGTGGGCCGGAATCTCAAAGTGAAAAAGTGAAAAAATTGCGCAGACATATAATTCATGATATCATGTTTCTACAAGCAAGAAAGGCGGAGGCATGAACCCCCATATCAAGATTTATACCCTGAGCACCTGCGGCCACTGCAAAGCAACAAAGAGGCTTCTTGACGAATGTTCAATAAAATACGAATTTGCAGATGTTGACCTCCTGAGCGGCGTTGAGCGTCAGGCTATTATCGAAGAAGTGAAGCGTTTTAATCCTGACTGTTCTTTCCCTACGATTATCATTGGAGATAAGGTCATAATAGGATTTAAAGAGCAGGAAATCAGGAAGGCGCTGGGACTCTGAAATGGATGCGCAGCAGCTCTATGAAATGCTGAAAAAGCTGCAGGAGCCTCTCGGTTATTTCTTCAATAAGGATAGGGAGGCAGCCTTTGACCTTCTTAAAGGCCTGCTCATAAATAAAGGCCGTTACGGCTATATGTCATGCCCTTGCAGGCTGGCATCAGGTGATTATGAAAAAGACAAAGACATCATCTGCCCGTGCGTATACCGCGAGCCTGATGTAATAGAATACGGAAGCTGTTACTGCAATCTCTATGTTTCAAAAGACTGGAACGAAGACAATATTGCCCGCACGTATGTTCCTGAAAGAAGGCGTAAGGGGCAGGCTGTTTCTTAAGGCTTGTAGTATTTCTTTTTCTTCTTCAGATATTCCTGCTCGATTTTGCCTTCAGGATAATCATGGGGATATTTATATCCTGTCCCATGCCCGAGTTTCTTTGCGCCGGAATAATTACTGCCTTTTAAATGGCCGGGGACTTCCATTGTCTCTTCCTCTGCGATGTCTTTCATCGCCTCCTCTATTGCCATGTAAGCGGAATTGCCTTTGGGCGCATTGGCTATGTAGATAACCGCCTCTGCCAAGGGGATGCGCGCCTCAGGCATTCCTACAAACTCAACTGCCTTTAATGCCGCTATTGCAAGAACCAATGCCATCGGATCTTTAAGCCCTACATCTTCCGCAGCGCAGATGACTACGCGCCTGGCTATAAAGCGCGGGTCTTCGCCTGCATAGAGCATCTTTGCAAGGTAATATATCGCCGCATCAGGGTCAGAGCCTCTCATGCTTTTTATGAATGCAGATATTGTGTCATAGTGCTGGCCGCCTTTTTTGTCATACACTATCGCCTTTTTCTGGATGGATTCCTCTGCAATCTCTTTTGTGATTATCATCTTTCCGTTTTCACCGGGCTGTGTTGTGAGGGCAGCTATCTCAAGCGCTGAGAGCGCCTTTCTTGCATCTCCGTCTGCCATTTTTGCGATATGATCGAGGCTTCCTTTCTCAGGAGAGATGTTTAAATTCCCAACGCCTCTTTCCTTATCTGTCAATGCACGGTTCAGGATTTTAAGAATATCTTCTGTTAAAAGGGGTTTCAGCTCAAACACCTGGCTCCTTGAAAGAAGGGCAGAGTTTACATAGAAGAACGGGTTTTCTACTGTTGCCGCTATGAGTGTGATATTCCCTTCTTCCACATCAGGGAGAAGCGCATCCTGCTGGAGCTTGTTGAATCTGTGAATCTCATCAAGAAAAAGTATGGTCCTTGTGCCTGCCTTTTTTTCGTCCCTTGCCTTTTTGATAACCCGTCTCAGCTCATCAAGCCCGACTGTCGCTGCATTCAGCCACTCAAATCGGGCATTTGTCTTATTGGCAATAACCTGCGCCAGAGCTGTTTTGCCTGTGCCGGGCGGGCCGTAAAGAATAAGTGATGTTATCCTGTCAGCCTCTATTGCCCTTCTCAGGAGTTTTCCCTTTCCAATGATATGCTCTTGCCCCGCGTACTCATCCAATGTCTTCGGAGCCATCCTGTATGCAAGAGGGTCTTTTATATTTTCATGTTGATTAAAGAGGCTCATATATTAAATCCTTCCATAACTTGACCCCTGAAAAAGTGTCATTGCGAGCGAAGCGAAGCAATCTCGCTTTTATATAAACCCGCCTCTGGCGGGTTTATCAATATGTTAGAGATTGCCACGTCGCTACCGCTCCTCGCAATGACATTAAAATGTGTGGTTTTTCAGCACTATCAGCTTAATGCTTGACGCTGATTTTTTTAATGCTCTCAATAGTCGCCTCCAGCATCTTTTTTGACTCAGGCTTGCACACAGGACAGTATGGCTCCCCCATATCCAGGAGGCAGACATGCCCTCATTCAGGACAGCACAGGCACTTGTCTGCTGGTTCTTGGCATACGGGGCATAGTTCCATTTGTTTAATTATATCATTTAACTATCAGACAGGATATGGCGAACTATTGCTCATTCTCGTCAGGATAATCCGCCGAGTCGGATAGTATGAATCCCGCGTTCAGGAAGCGCTCCATGACTTTATATGCGAGAGGGATGTAAAACTAATGCCGTCAGGTTTGACTTTTAAGGTAGTCAAAGACATCTGATGTCTTCCATATTTTTATGTCCTGAAGGTTATTAAAATGCTTATCATTCGACCAGATGCCGTCATTTTCAGTTGATAAAGCAAGGGCGACAAATGGGACATCAAAAGGATCAATACTGCCTATAATCTTATGAGCCTTTCCCGCATATGGTTTCAACTTAGAGGCTGGAATAATTGTTACATTTTCTATAATCAAGGATAATACTATCTCAATATCTTCTTTGCTTAAGCCGCTTCGGATAGAAATATTGTCTTTATGTCTTTCGATTTCCTCAATGGCATATTCAGGCAGCAGAAAATCTATGGCTGAGAAAAGCAGGATTTCTCTTGTCGCGGAATCTTTAAGGAGCGCTGCGATGAGAATGCCGGTGTCAATGACTAATTTCATCAGGCATTCTGGTATTTTTTGGATAAGGCCGTCTTTATCTCGTGGTCCAGAACTTCAACATCCTTATCCGTGAGACTGCTTTTAGATGTGATGGACTCCAGCAGTTTTATTTTTTTCGCATAATTCCAAAGCGTATCACTGATAATTTTATCCCAGTCTATCTCTGTATGCTTTGTAAGAATATCCTTAATATCGGCAGGGATTTCAAAGGCAACCTTAGGCATCTTTTCCTCCTTTTAGGTTTCTTAACGAAATTATAACACAGTTGCAGAATCATTTCAGGAACATATTTGCTGTTTTAATTCTATGACTTTGCACTTCTAATCTTCCGCGCTTCCGGGCTATGGAACTTCCGCGCTATTTTTTCTGAAACACAAACAAATGCTCGTGCATGATGAGGAGGAAGTTATAGAGCTTTGATTTCTTGACCCAAAAGCCGGTTGCTTTGTCGTCTCAGCAACTCGCCGAGGAGAGCAGTTGTGCTTATATGAAAATAACTTTTCCTGTCTCCCGCGCAGCGAGGCTGTCGAATTTATAGTTTTTAAGCCATGGGGATTCATGTTTCAAGTTTTTTAATGCGTTCTTTGCGGTTATACCTTTTGCAATTCCGATGACAACTGCATCCTCTGTGCTTTGAAATTCTTTGCCTTTCATGAGAAATTCAGTCCGGCATGATGAGCCAATTTCATAAAAGATAAAAGTTTTTAATCCTTTTTTCATGTAACCTCCTTTTCTTAATCATTGATCAAAATGGCGGGGTTTGTCCAGAGGCTATACGTCTCACGAGAAAAAAGCTTTAGGTAGGGATATATTCTTTTTCTACGCCATCAATATATCTACCATTTGGCAGGTTCAAAAGGACTGCAATATTCTGTCTTCTGACAGCTCGTCTAAAAGTTCTGACTTGTTTGTCAGTCCAACCCTTGTGAATATAATATTCTTCACTTGATTGGTCTTTAGCCCGAGGTTTATAGCCATCAGTGATACTATCTAACGGTCTGAATCGACAATCGATTACTCTGACACGCCATCTCCTACAAGCCTCAAGTTTTAACCGCATTTCTTCATACGAAAAGTTATGATTAAAAAGCATAAAGATAAAAATGTCATTAGTAGAATAGCCTGCATTTTTTAAGACCTGAATTTGTTCTTTAATTTTAGGCCAAAGACTGTATGGGCCATCCCATGCTATGCGGGGATGAAGAAAACGCGCTTTTTTTAAAAAAAAAGCAATTTCAGGGTCTTTGATAAGGAGCCTGCCATCCAATCCGCTTTGACTCTCACAATGAACTTTACTCTTATCAGGTAATTTATATTCGGCGATTTCCGAAAGAATGGTTTTGATGTGAGGGTTTGCTATCAAGTTGTTGTCATAAAAAACAAGCCTCTTCTTTTTGATTTCATTTTTGATAGATGTTTTATAAGTGACCCATGGTTCTATTTTCCATGTGCCGCAAAAATTACATTTCCTGAAGCACCCTCGTGAAGCATGTACTATCTGATAATCAACATCTATCATATCGTAAGCTGGTTCATATTTCTCTGCTATACCGTTTCGATAAAGCCCAACCTGTACGTCATCGCATCCAGACTGCTTGGCATGTTCAGGCATTAAAGAAGCATATATGCCACCCACTTGAATTCTTGCCTTTGGATATAAAGTTCTGTAGAAATTAACGCTATCCCATACATGCGCTGACCAATAGGTAAACAGAGACGTAACCTTTATTTCATCAGGATATGACTTTGCTTGATAATTGCCTCTGTGCAACTCGACTTTGTCTCCTTGTTTCCTGTGATAAGCAGCAATTTTTAAAAGGCCAATAGGTAAAAAATTGCAGTGATTCTTGCTCTTGGCTGGGATAGGGAAATTCGGCTCGACAAGAAGAATGTTGGTCTTCAACAATTAGTTCCCCATCTTTTGATTTTGCCATAACGTTGCAAAATGTTTCGTGTTTTTAATTATGTCAGTAGGATCAACAGTGTTTACTGGCAGATCCTCAATTGAGGAGTTAGAATATGATATCAGCCTCTTTTTTTCTACTGTTAGAAAAGGAGTTCTTAGAAATTCTTCGGGTTTTTGTATATGGTAAGTTCTAATACTAGTGTCTAAAGCCCCAGCGATTGTGAAAGTGACAAGACGATGATCACCAGTGCCTTTGTAATAAATTGCTGGTAAAAGATAACAGGAAAAATTACAGTGCTCATAATTACGTCTTATGATGTCTAAAATGTACGACTTTAAGAACCTTATTTGCTTTTCTTCCTGTGTTAATCGCTTAATTTTATGAAAATAATCTTTTAAATATTTCGATTCTGGTTGATTTTGAAATATTTGCATTTCTTTGTCTCGGTGTGAAGCATGAACAGTTAGAAACATTATAAATTTTTTAGAGTGCGAGCTTGCTGTAATATCTCTTTGAATCTCTAATAATTTCTTTATCGCGTGAGATTTATAGACACGCTGCGTATTCCCCTTGTCATCAACAATAAGTAGCGGCGACGTTATTTCATTGCAAAAATCGAGATTATAGATTGTTACCACATCATTTTGCGAAAAAATATTGCCAGATATATCACGACCCCGCAATACTACTTCCTCTATATATCCGTCATATAGACTAAATGTTTTAATCAAACCTTTTCTTTCCAAATCCTTCAATTTATTTTCTATTGCTACAACTTTGCTTCGTGGCTGGCTGCTTGACGATGGGTTGGGATAATCTCTACATTGAAAAGCTATAATTTGATCGATATAATCAAGCCATTCTGTAATATCAGATAAATCGACTCCAGGAAGCCCAAGGTAAAGAAGTTTATATTTTAGAGTAGAGTAGATAAATGAGACGAGTTTTTTGCCCCATTCAGTTCTTATTATGCCTTTAGCTGGATTGTCTTTATAATCTCCCATTATTCTTCGCTAAATAAATCCTCTATTTCTGACTGCAATTTCTTTAAATTATCTATATAGTCTTCTTTATTTACAGAAGTTCCTTGTATATATCTTTCATCAATTAATTCAAGCACTGTTCTTAATTGATCATTCATTGGTAAGTCGAGAGATTCAAACACTTCGAGTAAATTCTCCGGTTCCTTTTCTTTGACTGATTTTCTTGTGGATGGCAGTTTTTTAATCTCATCTAACATAGCTATTTCTGGTAATTTTTTGAATTTTAATATCTTTGTTTTTTGTCTTTTCTGATTTATTAATTCCTGTATCTTCTTTTCAAGCGTCCGCGCGCTCTTAACAAAACTTTCAGCGTCGTTTATCCTATCCGACCTAATGGCTTTTCTGTTTAATCTTCCTTTAATTTGATCATAATACGTTCTTATTTCAACAATCATATCCACCAAATGCTCTGGATGTTCTGCAAAATATCCAACATTCGCATATAGTTCTTTCAGCTTTTCAATAGCGGTATCTAACTGCTCGTCGCCTTTAGTGTACTCTTGATATTCATTTGCTTTATTGTTGTAATAACTCGCCACATTGTTTAAGCCTTCGTAAAAAAGGGAGCTTAATGGAGAAATTTCAAAATCACTTCTGGCAGCATTGGGTAATAAATCACGATGTACGACGATAACTTCTCCTATATAGCGGTCAAAAAAAGTAGTTCTGCCAAAATATTTACCAACGTCTGCTCTATCACCAATTGCAAACCCCTGTTTTTTTATTAAGAAGCCCCGTAAAGCTTTCTCTCCAATTTTTTTCCTTGCTGGATTAAGACAACCCCACGTTACGCCGAAAAAAATTTCTTTATTTTTAACTTCCTTGAAAAAAGGCTCATTAGGATATCCCTTAAATTGCTCATCTGCGTACGGTCTGTATAGCTTTTCGATTCTACCATGAACCTGTAGGGTTAAATTAATTAATTTAAATTCCGCGTTATGCTGCTTACATATTGTAGTTATTCTGTCCTCAATTTTATTTGCCCATCTAAATTTATCACTATTGAAATGAAGGGGAACAACTTGTTGAAGATAATCGGCAACCTCCTCGAATTTTGAAAGTGATTTAAAAAAAATTGGCTCAAGCCCGACCATTTCAATACGTGTTCCTATTTTTTTATAATCAGATCCCTCCAATTTAGATAGAGTGATATTATCTTGAAGTAAAGATTGTAAGTCTATCAGGTTGTCATTAGTTATTTTGCCAGCTAAACGAGCAGATTGTTGGTCGTTTAATTTATTTCTCATAGAATGAAAATCAAAAGATAAAAGAGATGGTGCTGATGAATTGTTCTTAGGTTTTGAATAAATATCAAGTCGCTTACATAGATGAAATGAGCTGTAAATGCCAATACCCCTAAATCCGACATCTACGGAAGGATTTTTATCAGAAATACCAACTCGAATAGCCTTTTCTAAAGTTTCTTTATCCATACCAAAGCCATCATCTTCGATCGCAATGGAATCTGTTCTTATCTTTATCTCAATATTCTGAGCGTTAGCGTCAACACCATTTTGAATATACTCACGAAGAGCATCACGGGGGTCCGGGTATATACCTTTTGTTAGGATAGATATAACTTCTGCCCCAATATCATGTTTTGTAATTCTTAGAGCCATTTTTATTCCATTCTTATAGATATTTTAAGGTTAGTAAATAATAAAGCAAATTAAATCTTATTTCCATAATTTTCTATAAACTCCTCTATCTACAAACTGTAATAAGCCCAAATCCCTCAACTTCTGCAACTGTTGCCTGCTTTTCTCTTGAATCTTTGTATTGCGCGGATGCAAGGTTTTTAATCTCTCTTCATATTTATAAACTGCATTTAACCTGAAAACATCGGAATCAATCTCATTCAGCACAGTAAACACATCTTTTACCCATCCCGATAAATTGTTCTGAATGGATTCGATGCCGCCCTCATATCTATCAACTTCTATGTCTTCTTCCGTAACTTTTTTAAAAAGGTCTTTGTCTTTTAACTCAAATTTAGGTTTCTTTTCTTTCGGTACAGATTGCAGTATATTGTAAGCTTTGCTAATGATTTCAGCTGTGATTATTCCTGTTGCTTCAGTATCTTTAAAAACTTTCCTGTAATCTTCAGCTATTTTAGCTGTGAGTTCTTCATCATTGATTAAAAGACCATACTCATAATTATTGAGTAATCCCCCTGAGGTCAGATTGCCTGAGGTCACAACAGATTTTCTTTTATCGAAAATAAAGACTTTTGCATGTAACTGGTGGTAACTTTTGATAGTCGCATCTCGTTTATGAAGGATTTCCAGAGCTTCAAGGTCTGATGCTCCTCTATAAAAGTTTGAGAGCTTAAAGCTGTTCAGATAATCAATATTAACGCTTGAGTTTGCATGTTCAACAATTAATGAGGAAACACTTTTTTTGATATAAGGACTTGCGAGTTGAATACTCTTTCGCGATTCTTTTATGAGTCTGATAAAGTCAGATCGCCACGGAGATTTTAAAATTCTGATATTTTCCAGAAATCCCTCCGATTAAATTGCTATGGTATTAGATCATAAATAAGCTATTTATGTCTATATCTTGCCCCCCTCCGCCCCCCCAAAATTCGCCAGCAGTTGCAGATTTTGAGAGACAAAGGAATTCTAAAGTTTAAAGGGAAGGGGAGATATCAGATATTTTAAGGATGGGGTGTTACGGCTATAATGGTTATCTGTTTGTTTCCGGGACCATAATACCAGAAGATTCTGTATGCAGAAGGAGTGGACTGTTCAGCATATGCCTCAAATATTTTTTCTCCGTTAGGGCCTTTGAGCGAAGTGAATTCGTGCGTCTTAAGCCCTGGATGTCTCGGATTTTGAGATAGAAACAGGAGTGCTTTCTTTACGGCCTTGTATCTTTTTGAAAGTCCCTTGTCAGCCTTGGGTCTGTTTAACTGCTCCCTTGCCTCATCGGTCAGAAATATATCAAACAAGAGTTGACCCTATAACTCTTTTATATAGAGCTTTGAAATCTTGCCTTGAGCGGCTTCTTTTAATCCTTTGTGGACACTTTTGAGCGCAGCTTTATTTTTATAAAGCCATCTCTCGGAAGGCGGAATGGTTTCCAATAAGATTGCTAATCTGTTGAACTCATCCATATCAATAACAGCAGCAACCTTATAGCCTTTTCTGTCGGTTAGGTATTGCTTTACTTTAATAAGCTCGGATTCTTGTTTCAAAGCAGTCGGCATAATGTTCTCCTTTCAAAGCTCGTTGCTTAAATTATTATACCACAATATCCAATACATCCACCCCCAAAAATCAGCTCGCCTCTTCTCCTCTGCTAATCCGCTGAGGCGGAGGTGCGTTACTCCGTGAAAGAACGGAAGCGATGGCTTGATTCAGGTATAATAAGCCGGACAAGGTATGAAAAAGCCATCTCAGAGTAAAACAAAAATCGCACCATATATTACACCTCAGGGGCAAAAGCGTTTAAGCGGGGAGCTGTCATATCTGTGGAAGGTTAAGCGTCCACAGGTTACCCGGGCTGTTGCTGAAGCTGCTGCCATGGGGGATCGTTCTGAGAATGCAGAGTATATTTATGGTAAAAAACAGTTAAGGCAGATTGATTCCCGTATCCGTTTTCTTGCAAAGAGATTGAGCGAGTTGATTGTAGTGGACAGGATACCAAAAGACACTTCAAAGGTATTTTTTGGCGCATGGGTTGAAATTGAGGATACAGACGGGAACGTGAACCGGTATCGTATTGTAGGCCCTGATGAATTTGATCCTGAGAAGGATTTTATAAGTATTGATTCACCTATGGCCCAAGCATTGTTAAACAGGACAGAGGGAGACGAAGTTGTTGTGAGAAGGCCTAATGGTAATGCTGTTTTTGTTGTGACATCCATACGTTACCATAGCGCCAAAAAGAGCAAAAGTTCAAAAGTGCAATAGCGCTGAAGGACGGTTGTTATTATCTGTTGCATTTCCTCTTGAAAAAAAAAGCCTTTTATGTTAGGCTGATACCTCGTAATACCCGTCAGAAAAATATTCTTTCTAACAGGGTAAAAACACACGCCATCAACTTTCTCCTATGTGGTCCCGTATGGGTATAGGGGAAAAGGCGGAGGAAAAACCGGAGGAGGATAAAAATGGTAGCAACAATGAAAGAACTTCTTGAAGCCGGTGTCCATTTCGGGCATCAGGTGAAGCGTTGGAACCCCAAGATGAAAAAATATATCTTCGGGGAGAGGAACGGCATCTACATCATTGACCTTCAGAAAACTATGAAGGGGCTTGAGGATGCGTATAATTTTGTTAAAAAGGTTGCCGCCGGCAACGGAACCGTTCTTTTCGTCGGCACAAAGAAACAGGCGCAGGATGCTGTATACGAAGAGGCAAAGAGGGCAGGGGTTTTCTTTGTAAATCAGCGGTGGCTCGGCGGTATGCTCACCAATTTTTTAACAATAAAAAAGAGCATAGAAAGACTAAAGCAGATAGAGGCCATGAAGGCAGACGGCACATATGATCTTCTTCCCAAGAAGGAGGTCGCTGAACTTGAAAAGGAGCGAGGCAAACTTGAAAAAAACCTCAGCGGCATAAAAGAGATGACGAGTATCCCTTCTGCCGTATTTGTTATAGACCCCAAAAAAGAGCGCATTGCCGTAGCAGAAGCGAGAAAGCTTTCCATCCCGGTAGTCGGTGTTGTTGACACAAACTGTGATCCTGATGAGATTGACCATGTTATCCCCGGCAATGATGATGCTATCAGGGCAATAAAACTTCTATCTGCGAAAATGGCAGACGCAATGCTTGAAGGCAGGGAGACATTGTCAAAGAGCAGGGCTGAAGAAACAGAAAAAGCTGCGGTAGAGGAAAAAGTGCATCAGGAGGAGCAGGCTGAAGCAGAGGTGAAGGATACAAAATGATGACGACTATTTCAGCCGACAGGGTAAAAGAACTAAGGGAGAAAACAGGCGCAGGCATGATGGAGTGCAAAAAGGCGCTTACCGAAAGCAAGGATGATTTTGAGAAAGCAATAGATTGTCTCAGACAGAAAGGCCTTGCCACTGCTGCAAAAAAAGCTATCAGGAGCGCATCAGAAGGGCTTGTTAGTTCATATATACATATGGACAAAATAGGCGTTCTTCTGGAGGTAAACTGCGAGACGGATTTTGTTGCGAAAACAGATGATTTCAAGGGGCTTGTTAAGGATATTGCCCTGCATATAGCCGCTGCAAATCCTTCTTACCTCTCACATGAAGATGTGCCGCAGGATATCATAGAAAGAGAGAAAGATATATACAAGGCTCAGGTAGCAAACAAGCCTCCTCAGGTTGTAGCGAAGATAGTTGAGGGCAAGCTGGATAAGTTTTTCGGCGATATGTGTCTGCTTGAGCAGGCCTTTGTAAAAGACCCGGAACAGAAACTGAAGATAAAAGATATTGTCACTGAGAAGATAGCAAAACTCGGAGAAAATATTGTGATAAGGCGGTTTGTCAGATTCCAACTTGGCGAAAAACAATAGACAGAAATGAAGTCTTCGTTGAAGTATAAAAGAATACTACTGAAGCTGAGCGGTGAAGCCCTGATGGGAACCAAAGGCTTTGGCATAGATTCCGCTGCAGTGGATTTTATAGCCAAAGAGATTAAGAAGGTTGTGAATATGGGCGTTGAGGTCGCGGTAGTGATAGGCGGCGGCAATATATTTAGGGGCGTGGAAGCAAGCGTGAAAGGCATGGAGCGCGCCTCGGCAGATTATATGGGAATGCTCGCAACTGTCATAAACGCCCTGGCCCTGCAGAATTCACTTGAAAAAAACAAGGTCCCCACAAGGGTGCAGTCAGCCATAGATATGAGAGAGCTCGCCGAGCCTTACATAAGGCGCAAGGCAATGCGTCATCTTGAAAAGGACCGCGTTGTCATATTTGCGGCAGGCACCGGCAATCCTTATTTTACGACAGACACCGCTGCTGCTTTAAGGGCCATGGAAATAGGAGCTGAGGTAATAATCAAAGCAACAAAGGTTGACGGGGTATATTCTGCCGACCCTGTAAAAGACCCAAATGCAAAAAAATACGACACTATAAGTTATATGGATGTTCTCAAAAAAGGGCTCAGCGTTATGGATTCAACTGCTATCTCATTATGTATGGACAACAACCTCCCGATTGTGGTATTTAACCTTAGGGGAAAAGACAATATCAAAAATGTTGCCGGAGGCAAAAAGATAGGCACCATCGTAGGAGGACACAATGGAGAAAGAGCTAAAAAGAAAGGCCGTTGAGAAAATGGACCACTCCATAGAAGCGCTCAAGAAAGAGTTCGCTTCTGTGAGAACAGGCCGGGCGTCTCTCGCGCTCCTTGACGGAATAAAAGTTGATTGTTACGGAACGCCGACTCCGCTTCAGCAGCTTGCATCATTAAGTGTGCCGGAAAGCCGCCAGATAGCAATCCAGCCTTGGGATCAGAAGGTAATCTCCGATATAGAAAAGGCTATAATGAAATCCGACCTGGGACTGACGCCGACAAACGACGGAAAGGTCATAAGAATCAATATCCCGTCGCTTACGGAAGAGCGCAGGAAACAGCTCGTTAAAGTTGTAAGAAAAAATTCCGAAGATGCTAAAGTTGCCGTAAGAAATATAAGAAGAGATGTTAACGATGAAATAAAAAAACTTGAGAAAGAAAAGCACCTGAGCGAGGATGATACAAAGAAATCACTCGATGAAATTCAGAAATTCACGGATTCTTATGTTAAAAAAATAGATGAGGCGCTGGCGCATAAAGAAAAGGAAATAATGGAGGTGTAAGATGGCTGTTAACAGCAACTTTGTGCTTAAAGTCGTTGATGCGAAATTGCCTGATATTCAGAAGGCTCTTCAACAGTCAGGGGTAAACGTGAGAAGTATTATAGAGGTTTTTAAAGAGGAAGATAAGGCTGAAACCACAGAAAAACCGGAAGAGGTAAAATAATGGCTGCAAAAAAACGTTCAAAGAATACGGCGAAAAAGAATCTTAAAAAAACCAATAAACGGCAGAAGAAGATTTTAAAGCCTGAACAGAAAAAAACTGCAAAGAAAAAAGCGTCCAAACCATCTGCTAAGGTTAAGAAGCCTGTAAAGGCAAAGAAGGCAAGCGTGTCATCAAAGAAGGCAGAGGCATTAAGAAAACTTCTGATTCAAAAAAGAGAGCAGATTGTTAAAGAAGCAAAGATTGAGATATCCAAATACATAAAAGGCGAAACAAGGCAGCTTGTTGACACGGCCCTTGATGACGGCGACTGGTCTGTTGTGGACCTTTCAGAGGATATAAGCCTGAGGCAGCTCAGCAACCACAGAAAAGTAATGGTAAAGATAGATGCAGCGCTTGGAAAGCTTCAAGAGGGAACTTATGGAATCTGCGAGGACTGCGGCGGCAAGATAAGCGAAGAGAGGCTGAAGGTTCTTCCATTCTCAATTTATTGCAGGGACTGTCAGGAAAAGATAGAGCAGTTAGAGGCGATAGAGAAAGAACCGCCGATACGATAAGGCTGTAAGATACACGATGCAGGGTGAAGACTATCTTGCATTATGTATCAGGATAACTTACCTTTTCAAGAAAAAGGCTGTGCGCAGGCGCTGTAGGCCCGGTTTTTTTCCTGTCTTTTAGTTTAAGCGCTTCTGATACGGAAATCAGGGTCATCTCCCCCCTGCCGATTTCAACAAGCGTTCCAACGATATTTCTGACCATATGCCTGAGAAATGCAGTTGCTTCCACTTTTATTTTTATAAAATTTCCGTTAATCTTTGCGGTCATAAAATCAATGCTGCTGATTTTTTCAATACTCAGAGAGGTTATTTCTCTTGCTGTGCTCTTTGCGCCGCATCCTGCTCCCCTGAATGCCGAAAAATCATGCCTGCCAAGAAGTGAATCGCCGGCTTTTTTCATCTCATCAAGGTCAAGACTGTACGGCACTCTCCATGCATACCTGTAAAGAAACGCAGATGAAAAATTTGTATTCGCTATAATGTAAAAGTAGCTTTTGCCGAGAGCGTCGTATCGCGGATGAAATGTATCTTCTGCTTCTTCAGCATTAAGAATTCTTATGTCTTCAGGAAGAGTTGCATTGAGAGCCCTCTGCAGAGTCATTGGTTCAAGATGCGAGCTTGTTTTAAACGAGGCAACCTGGCCAATGGCATGAACGCCCGCATCAGTTCTTGAAGCGCTGATAAGAGCTGCATCTTCCCCTGTTATCCTGAACAGCCTGTCCTCTATTATTTCCTGCAATGTGGCGTGGCCTTTCTGCACTTGCCAGCCGTGATAATTTGTCCCGTCGTATTCTATGAGCAGTTTTATATTCTTCACGCCTCTAAATTTCTATGCAGGTTTATTTTTAGTTTGGAGTTGAAAAAAGCATTTGAGAGTAATTGACAGGCTGACAGATTGAAGCGTGATAATCTCAGTAAGCCTCTTCAAGAAATGACTCGTCAATGTTATTTACAAAAATGTCTACGAGGTTGGGATCAAACTGTGTGCCGGCATTCTTTTTAAGTTCTTCAATTGCATGATGAAAGCCGGCAGCAGGGGAATGCTCTGCCTTGTCAAGCATTTTCCCGACATATTTATATGAATCCCTGCTGGTCATTGCGTCAAATGCTTCTGCAATGGCAATTATCCTTGATTCAACGGGTATGGCATCGCCTATCAGTTCATTGGGGTATCCATTGCCTTCATACCGCTCGTGGTGGTGTAGAACAATGGGGGCAATATCAGCATAAAAATTTATCAGCCGCAGCATTTCATAGCCAAGCTGTGAATGTGCCTTATACTGCTCTTTTGACGTCACATCTTTTAGTTTTATTTTCAGGAAGCCGATGTCATGAAGCAGGCACGCCTTGTATAATTTTCGCTTATCATTCTCTGACATATTTAGTTCATCCGCTATTATGAGGCTGTATTTTGCAACCCTCTTTGAGTGTCCGGCTTTTTCATGGATGTGAGTGTCCATTGTATCAACAAGAATGTCTGTGAGATGGATTTCATAATTTCTCTGGTCTTCCATAAATTGTGTTCTGGCAATGGATATGGCAGCCTGGTCGGCAAAATACGACAGCAGCTCTTCATCTTCCTGAGTGAAGACCCCGTTCTGTTTGTTGATGAGTTCCAGTATGCCGATGGTCCCCGCCTTTACTTTCAGAGGCACACAGAGCAGAGACTTTATCCCTGAGCCTGTTATTGCATCAACCTCGGGGTCAAATCTGCTATCATTCTTTGCGTCCTCAATCCTGACATTGCTGCCATTTTCAGCAACCCATCCTGCAATTCCCTCAGACTTTGGAATTGAAAGCCCCGTAATATTAGCGTTTATGCTGCCTTTTGCAATCTGAAATACAAGCCTGTCTTTTTCAATAAGCATAATTGAACCTGCATTCGCTCCTGTAATTTTCACTGCGTTTTCCATAATACTTTCAAGCAGTAAGTCCCCGTACACTATTTCCCGTATATCTTTTGTGGTGGTCAGAAGCGTATTTAATTTGTCAGTATAGTCATCTATTGTTCTAATAGCCTTGTTTGAAGCGATGTTAGCAATGTACATGCCCATGATTACGAGTCCTGCAACGATTGTCAGGATAGTCACCAGAGACGGCGTGGATATGTAATCAAGGAATAAGTACATGAATCTTACAATAAGAAATAAAAGGGCATAGACAACGAGCAGTACTATCCCATTCAGAATCTTTATCTGATGCCTTACGGCTTCTACAACAGATTTTTTATTTTCTGTGATGCCTGTCATTATTAGTTCTCATATTATACTTATTGAGAATAGATGTCAATATTTTTTATGCTGATTATAATGCACCTCTGAAAGTTCTTGAATAATCAGGAGCAAAAAGCTAAAATTATCCACATGAGAATCATAAAGAAGGCGAAGGATATCGATATATTTCTCAACATTTTGAGGAGGCGCGCTTCGGGAGGCGCTTCTGCAATAGTAAGGGTGGTGAATTCCATTCTTTCCGATGTGAAGAAGAACGGGGATGCGGCTGTTCTGCGGTACACAAGAAAATTTGATTATGCGGATGCAAATTCCCTTCTATTCAGGCCGTCTGAGATATCAAAATCCGCGGGTAAGGCTGACAGAAATATTGTTCAGGCTCTTGAATTTTCCGCCGAGAGGATACGCAGATTCCATGAGATGCAGAAGGAAGAGTCATGGATGGCCAGGGATTCAGAATACAGGAAACTTCCTATAGATAAAAATACTAAGCCTGCTTTTTCCCAGACCCTTCTCGGCCAGATTATACGCCCGATAGAAAGAGTTGGTGTTTATGTGCCCGGTGGCAAGGCATCATATCCCTCAAGTGTTCTGATGAATGTAATACCTGCGCAGGTTGCGGGTGTAAGGGAAATTGCGGTTTGTGTGCCAACGCCGCAGGGAGAAATAAACCCGTATGTGATGGCAGCGATAGAGATGCTGGGGATTAAAGAGGCATACAGGATTGGCGGAGCGCAGGCAGTCGGGGCAATGGCTTATGGAACTCAGACAATAAAAAGAGTTGATAAGATTGTGGGGCCGGGCAATATATATGTGGCTGCGGCAAAGAGAATGGTTTTCGGAGAGGTGGATATTGATATGATTGCAGGCCCGAGTGAGATTCTGATAATAGCGGATGCCTCTGCAAACCCCGCATTTATTGCAGCGGATTTATTGAGTCAGGCAGAGCATGATGAGCTTGCATCCTCAGTATTGATTACAGATTCAGAGATTCTTGCAGGGGATGTCAGTGAGGAGATTGCAAGGCAGATGGCAAGGCTTAAAAGAAGAGCTATTGCAAGCAAATCTCTTAAGAATTACGGAGCCGTTATCATTGTTAGAGATATTGCCCATGCTGTAAAACTTTCAAATGATGTTGCTCCTGAACACCTTGAGATTATGACCGGAAGGCCTGCTGCTCTCCTTCCGGAGATTAAGAATGCCGGCGCAATATTTTTTGGCAGATGGACTCCGGAGACTCTCGGAGATTATTCGGCAGGGCCGAATCATACACTTCCAACCGGAGGCACCGCAAGATTTTTTTCTCCTCTTGGAGTTTACGATTTTATCAAGCGCTCAAGCCTCTTATCATTTACACGAGATGGGTTTATGAAACTCGCAAAGACAGTGGAAACCATTGCGGATATAGAAGGGCTTCAGGCGCATGGGAATACGATAAGGGTAAGGACAGGAAAGAAGAAGATAACGAGCTGAATCAGCGGTTGGCATCAGCCAGCCGCACAAGTGACTTGTTATGCCCCTATTATCTCATTTAGACCTTCAATAACCTGTTCTATTTCTTCAGGAGAAACCCTTCCAATTATTTTTCCGATCCTCTCAACAGAGAGAGTACGAATTTGACTTATTTTTACCCATGACTGTTTTGGTAAATTTACACTTTTCAATTCAAGCGTAAGAGGATAGCCTGCTTTCTGGTGCTGACTGGTTAGAGCCACGGCGATAACCGTCCCTGAACGTTCATTAAAAATATCGTGGCTTAAAATTAAAACGGGCCGTAAGCCTGCTTGCTCATGGCCCCGAACCGGATTTAAATCAGCCCATCTAACGTCACCCCTTAGTATTCGGGCCATTGGCTCAAATCCTCGGACAATCCTTCTTCTGCTATTGCCTTTTCAAAGGACGGGTCAAGTTTTGTGCATTCTTTTGCCAAACGGGTTCGTTTTATCCGTTCAAGTTTTTCCTCCACAGCCTCCTGAATAGCTTGACTTCTATTCTGGAAAATATGTTTACTAACGAATCTGTCTAACTGATCAATGTATTGTTCGTCTAATGTGATTGCAATTTTTGCTTTGCCCATAAATACCTCAAGTATTACCTTATATCATACCAACGGTTTTGTCAATTGTTTTTGCAGCATAACGCATGAAATTCAGCCGCGCTGCTGGTGGCATCGGCTGAAATGTTTTGTTAGGCCTCTTTGTATACCTTCATTTTATTTCCAAAGTTTGTTCTTTGTTTTTACTATTCCATAAGGTTGCTTTCCAGTTTTCAACAGCAAACAACGAAATTACCTCTTTCCCATATTTTGTAATTTGAGCCTGTAAATCAGGATGCTTCAACAAAACTTCTTCAACCAAGGGGGTGTTGAAAACTTCAATAGCTTTACCAAAAATTCTTAGCTGTGTCCCTGCATCCTTATTGTAAAAACATAATTCCACATTGGGATTTGTTGTTAATTGCTGATAAACAGGTTTATATCTTTTTACGTTAAAAATTACTTCTGATTCACTCACTTTTATAGCCAACATGTTTCTGACATGGGGGATATTGTTAATGCAGGTTGCAAGTGAGAATACAGGATTGCGGTTAATGAAATCGACTATTTCGGTTTTTGTCATATCATTTTTCCTCAGTCTAACAATTACTATGCGAACTGTCGTATTTTTCTGAAACTGTCTAAACTATATCACATTCGAAGGATTTTTCAAATAGAAAAAACTCATAAAATCAAGGCAGAACATTTCCGCTGTTTCGTCTTTTGTGGTAATATGGACAAAAGCGAAAATAGCGGGAAATGTGGTAAGGGAGTTAAAAATCTATGCTCATAAAAATTAACGATAAAAATCTAAGAGATGTTCTTAAAATGGCTGTGGAAATTCTCAACAACGGCGGTATCGTCGCCTTTCCGACAGAGACATTTTATGGCCTCGGGGTAAAGTTTGATAAAGAGGCGTCGCTCAGGAAGTTATATGATTTAAAGAAAAGGCCTGAAGAAAAACCGATGCCATTGATTATAGGAAGCAGGGCGTATCTGCCGATGATTGCTGCATCTGTGAATGAGATTGCAGAATCACTCATGGATAAGTTCTGGCCCGGGCCGTTAACGCTGCTCCTGAAGGCAAAGGAGGGTTTGTCATCATATCTTACTGCTGACACGGGCAGGGTTGCGGTCAGGATTCCCGGAGAATCAGCAGCGCTTTATCTCGTAAGAGAGGCAGGATTTCCAATAACAGCAACGAGCGCGAATCCATCAGGAATGCCGCCTGCTGAGGATGCTGATTCAGTCATAAGATATTTTGGTGGAGAAATAGATATGGTAATAGACGGAGGCAGGACTCCGGGAGGACTGCCTTCAACAATTGCGGATGTCACAGAGAAAAAGATAAAAATAGTTCGTGAAGGAGTAATACCGCGTCACCTGTTAGAAATATGAAAAATCATTTGGTATAATAGTCATCAAAGTTTCAGCAATAAGTTTACAGGGGGTTCTAATGAAGAAGATTACACTTCTGATATTATCATTATCTGTCATTTTAGCATTTGCAATAGGCTGCAAAAAAGCTGAGAAGCCAAAGGTGTCTGCTCCTGCGCCGGCTCAGGCTCCTGAACAGAAGCCCGCAGAAACGCCACCGCCGGCGCCGTCTCAAGAAAAGAAGAAAGTTAAGACTCCTTCCGCATCAATGCCAAAACAAAAACCAATTGAATCTCAGACTGCTGAGCCTGCTTCTGAGAAAAGAGTCAGCAGATTGGCAGCCCCTGCGCCGGAACTCACTCCTAAAAAACCAACTGAAACAAGGGCCATAATCGAGACAAAATTCGGAAATATAGAACTCAGATTTTTCCCCGATGTTGCGCCAAACCATGTGAAGAATTTTATTGAGCTTGCTAAAAAAGGGTTTTACGACGGCACAACCTTCCACCGCGTTATTCCCGGCTTTATGATTCAGGGAGGAGACCCTAATACAAAAGACCCTGACAAATCAAAGCATGGCATGGGCGGCCCCGGATATAAAATAAAGGCCGAGTTCAACACAAAGCCTCACAAAAAGGGAACTCTTTCTGCTGCTCGGGCTTCGGACCCTGACAGCGCAGGCTCACAGTTCTTCATCTGTGTTGCAAATACGCCATTTCTTGACGGCCAGTATACTGTGTTCGGCGAAGTAGTTTCAGGAATAGAAATCGTGGATAAGATTGTTAACCAGCCGAGGGACGGCAGGGACCATCCCAATGATAGGATTGAGATAAAGGTAAAGATTGTGGAGAAATAATTTAAGACTGCTGTGATTAAGCTGCGGCAGCCTCATCGTCAGCTTTAACTGTTCATTTTGCCTTGTGATGTTATTTCTTTCCAATAGTCCGGTTCTCGATGGAGATGCATCACGGCGAGGATAAAGATTTGTTCCGCATGCCAGAATCACCGGAGAGTGAAGGAGCGCCGGCGACTGAGCAAGTCAGGTTGAAGCTGTTGTTAGGATTCGGATTTCTTTGGTTGAATCGTTGTCTCTTGAACGTAAATAAGGAAACCCTGTAGCAAGTATCAAGTTTAATCAGACATTATCAGGCAGGCTTTTCATAAGACATGCGCAACAACCAAGACATTATCTACTTCCCAATCAGCACGACAGTGCTTCTCGCATTGGCAAAATAGCAGTCTGAAGGTTCTATCAATATCTCCCTGCCCGCAGCGAGAAAGTCATCTCCGCTTTTAAGGCTTGTATCAATTGCCCTGTGCCATTTCTTCCCGTCATTAAGCATGGGTATTTTAACTGATTGCAGATTGAAATCAGCATTAAGGATAATAAACAACTGGTAATCGCCCATCTCTGATTTTTCTTCGCCCCCGTCAAGCTGATAGCAGATTGTGCGAAGCTCAGTGTCATCCCATGACAGCCTGTTGAGGTCTTTCCCGAACCATGAGATATCAGGAATGTTATCCGCATCCAGATCTTTTCCAAGAAAGAATTTTCTCCTCTGAAGTATCGTATATTTCTTTGTGAATGCAATGACCTTCTTAAAGAAATCAAGGATGCCGGCATTTTTAATTAAATAATCCCAGTTGAACCAGCTTATATCATTGTCCTGACAGTATGCATTGTTATTGCCATTCTGAGTCCTCATGAATTCATCTCCTCCCAAAATCATAGGCGTGCCTGATGAAAAAAGAAGATGACATGCATAATTTTTTACGAGCTGTTTCCTGAGGCTGATGATATTGCCATCTCCGCTCTCTCCTTCAACCCCGCAGTTCCATGAATTGTTGTCATTTGTGCCGTCGCAGTTGTTTTCGAGATTTGCTTCATTGTGTTTGTAATTGTATGAGACAAGGTCATACAGCGTAAATCCGTCATGGCAGGTTATAAAATTTATGCTGTTGTATGCAGACCTGCCGTCGTCTCCGTAGAGGTCGGAAGAACCTGTCAATCTCCAGCCCAAATCCCTTATCTGGCCGATATCACCCTTCCCGAATTTCCTCATTGTATCCCTGAACCTCCCGTTCCACTCACACCAGTCAACAGGAAAATTTCCTACCTGATATGTTCCGAGATCCCAGGGCTCGGCAATCAATTTTATCCTGTTTAAGACAGGGTCCTGTGATATTGCATCGAAGAAAGATGCTGATTTCTGGAACATTCCTTCTTCACGGCCGAGCACTGATGCAAGGTCAAACCTGAAACCGTCAACATGCATCTTTTCAACCCAGTACCTGAGCGAATCCATGACAAACCTTATTACATGGGTATTCGAGAGATTAAAACTATTTCCGCAGCCGGTGTAATTCATGTAATAGCGGTAAGGATCTGATGGAGTTCCGGTCAGACAATAGTAAGTCGGGTTATCTATTCCCTTAAAGCAGATTGTCGGCCCCAACTCGTTTCCTTCGCCTGTATGGTTATAGACAACATCCATTATCACCTCGATGCCTGCCTTGTGGAGTTCGCGCACAAGTGTTTTGAATTCATTAACCTGGCAGCCCGGAAAACTATTTGTGCCGAAAGACGATTCAGGGGCAAAAAACCCTATTGTATTATATCCCCAGTAATTGGTTAATCCCCTGTTCAAAAGAAAGTCATCAACGTAAAACTCCTGAAGAGGAAGGAATTCAACAGCATTTATTCCGAAGTCTTTAAGATATGGAATTTTTTCTATAAATCCGGAATATGTGCCGGGGTTTTTAACACGGGACGACCCGTGAGCCGTAAACCCCTTCAGATGCACTTCATAAATAATCAATTTTTCAAGCGGAATGTCAGGAGAAGTGTCACCCTGCCAGTCAAAACTGTCATCCACTATAACTGCCTTGGGTACTATACGGGTATTATCCCGCATGTCTAAAGAGAGGTCTTTATATGGAGAGTTCGGATCATATGACAAAAGCAGGTTATCAATATCCCTGATCTTCCCTGTCAATGCCTTCGCATAGGGATCTATCAGGAGTTTGCTTTCATTAAATCTCATGCCGTACGAAGGATTGAAATCACCTTTAATTTTATATCCATACAACTGCCCGGCCTTCAGCCCATGAACGAATGCATACCATACATACTTCGTGCGGTTTTCAAGCCTTATAATATCTGTCGGCTCTCCATCAGGCCTGTCGAAGAGAAGAAGAAACACTTCACTTGCGTGTTGAGAATAGATTGCGAAATTGATACCACTGTTATATAAGGTTGCGCCGAGCGGAAAATGTTTACCGGAAGAGATTTCTTTATCTGTCTTCGGCGTCAATCTTGATTCCATCCCTCAAAACCTGCTTAGAATTTTATCCCGAAGTCGGGGAAAAGCCCTGCAATATCCTTCAGCCTGTTAGTGAGCATTATTATGCCGAAGGCAATCAGCAGTATGCCGCTGATGATCATTATTGCCCGCATGTACTTCTGGAATTTTTTGGAATAACTTAAGAAACTGTTTATGGCAAGTGACGAGATAAAGAAAGGCACTGCAAGTCCGAGCGAATATACGGAAAGGAGTTTGATTCCATAGACAGCAGAGCCTTTTGCGCTAGCAAAAAGAAGGATTGAGCCGAGGATAGGGCCTATGCACGGAGTCCATCCTGCGGCAAATGTCATGCCGATAGCAAAGGTCCCGATGTATCCGGCAGGTTTGCCGCCAAGATGCAGCTTTCTTTCCCGCATCAAAAAATCGAGCTTAAGAAAACCTGCTATGAAAAGGCCGAAGATTATAATGAGTATTCCCCCGATAATCCTTATCCACTCCTGATACTGGAATAGAATCCGGCCTGCCGCAGATGATGATGCCCCCAGAGCAATGAATACAGCGGAGAATCCCGCTATAAATACAAGGGAGTTTGTGATTGTAAGGTTCCGCACTCTCTTCCTGTCTGCGCTTCCTGTCAGGTCCTCAAAGGACATGCCTGTTATAAACGAGACATAAGAAGGAACGAGCGGCAGGACGCAAGGCGAAAGAAAAGATAACACTCCTGCCATGAATGCCAAAGGAAAAGACACATCGTTCATAAGCAGTTATAAGTTAATAGTTTAAAGTTAATAGTTAAAAATCCACAACTTTTCACTCTTAACTCTTCACTTTTAACTTTCATTTGTTTGCACATTCTTTTGTATCTCCTTTTATTTTCTCAATTGCATGAGGGATTATATCAATTATAACTTCAAGATTCTCTTTTACAGCCTTTGGACTGCCAGGAAGATTTATTATCAATGTCCTGCTCCTCACACCAGCCACGGCCCTTGAAAGCATAGCCCTCTTTGTTTTCTTCAAACCCTCAATTCTGACTGCCTCGGCAATGCCGGGTATTTCCCTCTCGATTACTTCAAGCGTTGCCTCCGGCGTAACATCCCTTGGTGAAAGACCTGTGCCGCCTGTTGTAAGTATCAGGTCAACTTTGCCGGAATATTCAATAAGCTTTTCTTTTATCATACTCTTTTCATCGGGCAGAATATCATAATGAGCAACCACCGCGTCTATGCTTTTTAGTATGTCTGCAATAGCAGCGCCGCTCAAGTCCTCTCTCTCTCCTCTTGAACCCTTGTCGCTTAATGTTAGTATCGCAACAGTTATCATGATAAAAAGTTAAGAATTAAAAGTTAAGAGTTAAAAGTTAAGATAAAACAAAACACATTAATTCTAACTTTCAACTTTCAACTTTTCACTTTCAACTCTAATTTTGTCTCCTTCTTTGATTTTTCCGCCTTTACTTACTTTTACAAATATGCCTTGCTTTGGCATAACGCAGTCACCTGCCTGATAATATATGGCGCAGCGCGTATGACACTCCTTGCCTATCTGACTTACCTCCAGTTCAACCTCGCCGATTTTCATTTTTGTGCCTATGGGAAGTTCAGGGAGATTGATGCCTTCGGTTGTTATGTTTTCTGCAAAATCACCGGGTTTTACATCCAAGCCAAGCGCCTGCATTTTTTTTATGCTTTCAAGCGCCAGAAGGCTTACCTGCCTGTGCCATTCAGATGAGGCATGAGCATCGCCCTCAATACCGTAATTTGTTTTTATTACAGCCTCTTTAATTGTTTTTTTACGCATGCCTTTTTTGTCACTCGTGTTAATTGCCACAACCTTCCCTGTCATTTTAGAAACCATCCTTCCTGTCATGTTTTTAGCCTTAAATATTCAAAAAGTCCGACAAGCCCTCCGGATGCAGTGGATAAGAACCATGCAAACGACATCGCTGTTGCCATTTCAGGTTTAACGCCTGCCATGCCGAATAAAAGGACAAAGGCCCCTTCCCTTAATCCGATTCCTGAGATAGAAATCGGCAGAGTAGAGATTGTTACTATTATAGGGAAAAAGATAAAAAAATATGAAAGGTAAATATGCGGTCCAAGTCCCCGTGCAATTATATACATGGATAAGATTGCCATTACCTGAATAGCACATGAGAGCATCAGTGTTTTTATGAGCACCATCTTCTGACTGCGGTATTCGCTAAAATAACCGTAAAACTCCGAAAGCGCTTTTATTCCTTTGCCGAGGCGGAGCCTGAATATTGCAAGGCTTCCGATAAGAAAGGAAAAGACTATTGTTGGCAGGAGCCATTCAATCAAAGACCCCTTTACATATTTAAATCCTGCTGCAAAAGATATAAGCGCTATAGTCATCAGCGAGATAAAGCCTATATATCTGTCCATGAAGACAGAGGCAAAACTGAGACTGCCTTTATTTGTCTCCTTGTAAAGATAATAGGTCTTCACGGCATCTCCGCCGATAATGCCCGGAAGAAATGTGTTAAAAAATGAGCCTATCAAGTAAAAAGAAAAGAGTCTTTTTCCTTTAAATTCCTCCGGCAGCAGAAGCCTCCACCGTATTGATGACACATACAGCGAAAAAATGTAAATAAATATTACGCTGATAAAAGCAAAGGGATTTATGGTTTTAATGATTGCAAATACCTTTTCCACCCCTGCCTTTGACAGGACCAAATAAAGCAGGCTTGAGCTTACAACAAGCTTTAGGACGAGCAGGAGTATTTTATTCAGTTTCCGCGCCAATGATTTTCTTGATGACGTAAATAGGTTTTCTCTGGCTTTCGTGGTATACCCTCACGAGCATTTCACCCAATAGCCCCATGCCGATTAACTGTATCCCTACGATTATCAATAAAATTCCCAAAAGGAGCAGAGGCCTTCCTCCTATTGGTTTTCCGATAAATATTTTTTCTATGCTGAGGTAAAGTGATATAAAAACCCCTGCCGCGCTGCTGAATAATCCGATAGGGCCGAAGAACTGCAGAGGCTTTGTTGAGAAACTCTGAAGGAATTTTACGGTTATAAGGTCCAGGATTACTTTCATGGTCCGAGACAGCCCGTATTTAGACTTCCCTCTGAGCCTCGGATAATGAGTTGTCTCTACCTCTGCAATGCGGACTCCGTACCAGCTTGCAACTGCAGGTATGAATCTGTGCATCTCACCATATAATTTCAAATTCTTGATAACTTCTCTCCTGTAGGCCTTGAGAGAGCAGCCGTAGTCGTGCAGTTTAACACCGGTTACCTTGCTTATTATCCAGTTTGCAAGTATTGAAGGCAGACGTCTTGTAATGAAGGCGTCCTTTCTTTTTTTCCGCCATCCGCTGACCAGGTCATTGTCTTTTATCAAGTCAAGAAGCTTAGGAATGTCCACAGGGTCATTCTGGAGGTCTCCGTCCATTGTGATTACTATATCTCCTCTTGCGAAATCAAAGCCTGCTGCGAAGGCTGCTGTCTGCCCGAAATTTCTTCTCAGGCTGAGCACAACGACTTTCTTATCTTCTGCCTGAATTCCTTCAAGTCCTGCTAATGTTCTGTCAGTACTTCCATCGTCAATATAGATTATTTCATAGTCGCATCCAAGACGGTCAAGCGTCTCCTTAAGCCTCTGGTGCAGGATGGCTATGTTTTCCTCTTCGTTATATAGAGGTATTACAACAGAAACTTTCATCAGTAGCTATTTATCCCTTTTTGAAGCATCCCCTTAAAGTTGTAGCATGTGAATATAGAATAGTCTCTTAGTTTTTTATCTTTGCTAAAAGCAGTAAAGAACCGCTTTTCACACCTGTCAAATGCCGATCCGACTGCTTCTGGCATTTGCACATCGTCTATTGTAACAAAAACAGCATTAAAATTGACGAGAGTATCAAAACCGGGCCAGAGGTCATACTGGTTCATCCTTCTTCCAAGATTAACGCAGTATGTGACAGGCTGTCCCTTTACATAGAAGGCAAGCTCGCTTGATACCTGATATTTGTCGGAAATGATAAAGAAAGGCCCCTTTTTTGAGAGCCTATCAGATACTCGGCTTACCTCTACGCCGAGTTCTTCCCATCCCCTGGTCCTGGCTGTCGGATCCAACTTAGTCGGGTCTATTTTAGGAAGCAGTTGCAGGATGGCAGGATAGTGGGCTATTGCGATGGGTATCAGTTTAAGAGGCAGCGCAGGATAATATGCAGTTGCAGTGATTGTCAATGAGATGAAAATACCGGTGATTACTGCCCATTTGATCCATTTTTTTATGCTTTCCCATCTGCTGATGAACACCGCAGAAAATGCGATAAAACCGGCTGCATAAGCAGGCAGCGCCCAGTTCGCCTGCACCTTGCCCTGAAAACTCTTCAGCAGGAAGAAGACAATTATGGGGATAGAAAACCAGAACAGAAAATTCCCGCTGTATTCATCTGACAATCCACTTAACCTGTCATTCCGAGCGTAGCGAGGAATCTCGTCTTTAGAGATTGCTTCGTCGCTACCGCTCCTCGCAATGACATTTTCATTCTCCTTTGTATCTCTTTGTGGCATGATTGTTTTATTTTTAAGTTTAAATAACGAATACATTATAAGTACAAAAATTATTGGTGTAATGACCCCGATCTGCGAGCCTAAGAATTCAGAGAAGTTTTTTAACCAGTGATCACTAACCACTGACCACTGACCACTGATATGCGCCTGTCCTGCTGTATGTTTTAAAGTGACCCAGTCATGCCCGGCGTTCCAGATAATAACAGGGCTGAAGATGATAAGACTTAAAGCAAGGCTTATATAAGGCTCTTTTGTAAGGAGAATCCTTCTGCGCTGCTTTGAGGCGAGGAGGAAGAGTAACGCGCAGATGTAAAAGAATGCCATTGTGTATTTTGTGAGAAGGCCAAACCCAATGGAAATGCCGAGGAGAAGCCAAGTTTTAAGTTCGGAGTTCGGAGTTCGGAGTTCGGAGTTAGAATTCTGCATTCCGCATTCCGAATTCCACATTTCAGGATTTATAGCTCTCCAAAACAAATAGAGAGACAATACCCAGAAAAATATAAATGGCGAATCTATTGTAAAAAGCACTCCGTATGCAGAATAAAGCGGTACAATCTGCATCAATACTGCGGCTGCTAATCCTGCCCGCTCGTCAAAAAGTTTTTTGCCGAGCAGATACATAAAGATGCTGCTCAGCGCGGAGAATACGACAGCCATTATCCGTATACCAAATACATTGTCTCCGAATATGGCTGTGCCGAATGCTATGAGGTAAGCAATCATCGGGCCCTTTGAGTAGTAGCTTAAATCAAGCCTTCTTGCCCATTCCCAGTAATGCGCCTCGTCAGGACTTAAGTCAATAACGCCGTATGTGATGTAGTAAATGCGGAAAAGACTCAGTCCCAGCAGAGAGATTAGAAGCATGGTGGTATAGGGTTTAAACTTGTATCTGACAGACGCCCATTCATAAAACTTGATTACAAGGACAGAAACTGCAATGCCTGTCAATGCCCCGACAAGCACATCAGACGGATAATGAACACCGACATATACCCTTGAGAAGCCTACGAGTAAAGCCACTGTCAGCGCCGTCCATCGCATCCATTTCCCTGATATGTAGGATACGGCAAGTATAATTGCGAATGAATTCGCGGCATGATTTGAAGGCATGGAAAAAGAATTAGTGCAGCCTACAAGCATCCTTGCACCTTCTAACGCATGGCAGGGGCGTATTCTCCCGATGAGATGCTTTAATATATTTGCCGTCCAGTCAGAGAGCGCAACAGATATGATTGTCAGGACTATCGGGATTAGAGCCTTTTTTTTATTTTTTATTATGAGCCATGCCATTAAAATCAGAATGATGAAATAGTACCTGTTTGTAATAATCGGCATAGAGACGTCAAAGATAATGTTCTGCAGGTGTCTGTTTATCAGATAAAACAGCGATACATCAATTTCACGAAGAGTTTCCAACATGATGTTATATTATAAATGTAATATCTTTTTTTATTCCAGAGAGAAGAGGCAAAATCCCGATTTAGAAAGTTGTCATTGCGAGTGAAACGAAGCAATCCCGTCTCTTGAAATGAGATTGCCACGCACCCTTCAGGTGCTCGCAATGACAGGCAAGGTAGGGCGTTAAAGAGTCTAAATTGGGATTTGGAATGGGACAATTCTTGACATACCGGCACAGATAAATTAATAATAATGAATAAATTAGATGTATCTGTCATTCCTGCGGAAGCAGGAATCCAGACGGCGTTGCTGAGCAGAAAGTTATTGACTGAAGTACTGGATTCCCGCTCATGCGGGAATGACGGCACGGAACATGGAGGCTGGATTGGACAGAGTTCTCAGCGGTATGCAGGCGAGCGGCAGGCTTCATCTCGGCAATCTCATTGGAGCGCTCCAGAACTGGGTGAGGCTTCAGGAGAAATACGACTGTTTTTATTTCATTGCAGATTGGCACGGACTTACCACGGGATATGAAAAGCCCTCTGTGATTAAGGAATCAACAAACGACCTTCTGATTAATTTCCTTGCAGCCGGGCTGGACCCTGATAAGTGCACAATATTCCTTCAGTCAAAGCTTCTTCAGCACGCTGAACTGCATCTTTTGCTTTCTATGATTACGCCGCTTGGATGGCTTGAGAGGGTTCCCACATATAAAGAAAAACAGCAGGAACTGAAAGACAGGGATTTATCCACCTATGGTTTTTTGGGATACCCCCTGCTTCAGACGGCGGACATCATCATTTACAAGGCTAAGTATGTGCCTGTGGGAGTTGACCAGGTTCCTCACCTTGAGATTTCAAGAGAGATTGCCAGGAGGTTTAACTATCTTTACAAAGAGGTTTTCCCTGAACCGAAGGCGCTGCTCACAAAGTTTCCAAAGGTTCCCGGCCTTGACGGAAGAAAGATGTCAAAGAGTTATGATAATGCGATATACCTGTCAGACTCGCCTGAAGCGGCTGAACAGAAACTCAGGACCATGATGACTGACCCTGCGAGGAAAAGAAGGACGGACAAAGGCGCTCCTGAACTTTCGCCTGTTTTTCATCTGCATAAGATTTTTTCCTCAAAAGAAGAGCAGGAGGAGGTTGCCGAAGGCTGCAGGACTGCTCGGATAGGGTGCATTGATTGCAAAAAGATACTTATAAAGAATATTTTTAAGGCGCTTGAGCCGATATGGCAGAAGCGCGCTGAACTCATTGCAAACCCAAAGGCTGTGAGGGAGATAATAGAGAAGGGGACTGAAAAGGCAAGGAAGGCGGCTGAGGAGACGATGGTTAGCGTGCGCGAGGCAATGGGGCTTGGTTAGAGGAAGGTTTTAAAAATGACTGCTTTTCGCTTGCTACGATATTTTTCGACAGTTCTAAGCTCGCTCCGCTATATCCTTGAAACTCACCCTTCGGGCTCAGACAGTCAAGGCTATGGCCGCTTCACTTCGCTAAGAACTGTTACCAAAAAATCTCTGATGCCGCTCAAAACAATCATTTTTAATGTGCTATTTGTTTTTATATTACTCTCTCATATCCCTGTCCATTCCTTCATGTCTGACAGCGAGATTGCTGTCTTTCAGAAAGAAATCGCCAATAAGCCGGTTGGCGAGCGAATTGCGCTCTGGGCAGAAAAGTTTGTCGGCACTCCTTACGACCCCGATCCCCTCGGAGAATATGTTACCAGGAAAGTGATTGTTGCTGATGAGAGTGTGGACTGCATGTATCTGAGTTTCAGGGCCGTTGAGCTTGCATTGAGTCTGACGCCTGAAAAGGCAATAGACATTGCCCTTGATAAAAGATTCATAACAAAGGGAAGGCTTGACAGCAAGGGAAATGTAATTAATTATGCAGACAGGTTTCAATACGGCGAAGATATGCTTGACAGCGGCAGATGGGGGAAGGAGATAACAGAACAACTGGGCAAGGTTACAGAGATAAAAGGGGGCAAAAAAGGGGGAAAAGAGAAGGTAAAGATTATTTCAAAGAAGGAACTGCTGGAGCTATTAAATAAAAAAGGAGGTTCATTACCTCTGAAAAGCGGGGATATTATATTTTTTATAAAGGCTGTTGAAAAAAGAAAGGCCGGCGAGATAGTTGGGCATATAGGGATAGTAAAGACAGAGGTCAGCAGTCAGCGGTCAGCAGTCAGCAAAAATGAAGAGCAAAAAGAAATATATCTAATCCATGCCGGCGGATTTAAGAAAAAAGGCGGAGAAGTTAAGAAGGTAAGGCTCTATGACTACATAAACTCCATGCCGTTCATAGGCGTGAGGGTGAGCAGGTTCCATTAACCCTTCAGTTTTTTTTGTCGTCTCAGTAAACTGCCTTTTAAATTCAGGATAACCCCTTAAGGCCGGCTCTTTAATTATCGCCTCTATTTATTAGCTCTTCTCTGATGTTTTGTCTTCTTGAGAAGTTTTTTATGCTTGTGCTTGCTCATCTTTTTTTTGCGCCACTTAACAACACTACCCACTAAATCACCTCCTCATTAAATTTTCTTTTGCCTGATGCATAAATGCCTCAAGCTGTATCTCTGTTGTCGGAGATTCAGTCCCGTCATACGGGATGCTTATACAAGGAATTCCGTACTTTCTGTTCAGCCCCTGCATCAGCGCAGTTACTATTGTGCCGGGCATGCATCCAAAGGGCATTGCATTTACAATGCCTGAGGCGCCTCTCTCTATGAGGTCCACCGCCTTGCCTATGCTCAGTATGGCCTCTCCTTCAAAAGAACTGTGCAGATATGGAGACGCCTTTTTTATTATTTCCTTTGTTTCCGGTTCTTTCAGTGTTTTAAGGAAACCTGAAAAGTATCCTGCGTATTTATGCTCTACCCTTTTTTGAAAGAAAGTCTTTAAAAGAGTACTCATAATATCAGACCATTCTTTTTTTAGCAAGGCTTTTTGAGCAGCCGTGTGATTGACATAATATATCCATTCCTCAACAGGCGCAAGCCATGCCTCACCGCCGTGAGTCTCTATTTTCCTTACAATATCTTCATTTGAGAACTTGTTGCTTCTTACAAATATCTCGCCTATGATTCCTATCAGAGGTTTCCTGTCTTTTTGTCCCGAGCTGCCCGGGAGCAGATTTTGAAAATCCCTCCGCATATTTTTCAGAAGGCCTTCAACTTTCCCGTTGGTTCCTCTCAGCGAGGAATATATCTTTCCGAGATATTCCCTGTAAATGAAGCCTGCAGAGCCGTCTTCTTTTTCATAGGGCCTGGTCTCATGCAGGCATTTTGTCAGCAGTTCAATGGCAATTATCCCCTGCCATGACCTGAGAGCGAAATCCTTGCCGACTATGCCGAGGTCTCTGTAAAATTCAACATCCTGATTTGGCGCGAATATCGGCACATCAGGATAACCGAGTTCTTCAAGCGCCATTCTGTGAAATACATTATACTGCCCGAACCTGCACGGGCCTGAGCCTGAAGGCATGAAAAAAGCAGATTCGGCTGGTTTGAAATCAGAAGAAAGAACCCGTTTGAGCATATCGCCTGTTGTTACAGCGCACGGGTAGCATTCTTTTCCTGAAACATGCTTCCTGCCAATGTCGGTGCTTTCTTTGTCTGATTCAGGCAATACCTCTGCAGGCACACCGCAGCGTTCAAATGCAGCGGCAAGCGCATAAGCATGGTCAGACATCATGGGAATGTAAACAGTGCGCTTTCTTAAGTTTGGAGTTTGGGGTTTGGAGTCTGAAGTTTTTTTATCTCTTAACTCATAACTCATAACTCTTAACTCTTCACTTTGTTTGATGCTGTCAAGAAATGCCTCGCATCTTGTTATTGCCCCTGCGTCAGCGCTGTGCTCGTCTATCTCAATGTGAAGAAAAGGTTTGCCCTGCAGTTCCCTCTTAAAATATTTCAATATGAATGAGTCAGGCCCGCATGAAAAATTTCCTATATAAATCGGGTAGAGACGGGGGTTCTCTCTTATAGCCATCGCAGCCTTCAGTATCCTCTGTCCTGACCTCCAGTACATATTCGGCCACTCAGAGTCAATTGAATGATCATTCAGCGGGAGGAAATCCATCGGAATAGATAGGACATTCAGGTCCGCGAGTTTTTTCGGTATTTCAAGGTTCATCCCTCTGTCAAATGAATTGTAGTCGCGTCCTACAATTACAATAGTCTTATCTTTTATAGATGATAAAACTTCAGCGCCCTTTTCCCGTATGGACCTGAGAAATGCATTCTGTGCTTCTTCTGCAAGGGGTAAAGCCTCTTTTATCCGTACACTTTTTACCCCGAAAGGTTTAAATGTCTTTGAGAGTTCATTCAGCATGAATTTCCTGCCGCGCTTCAGATTCACCACAGGAGAAACTATATCTGCATCAGGAAATGCAACCCGTGCGGAGTAAGGTATTGTCTGTGTATAGGGACAGGCAAACCCTCTTTCAAGTGATTCCTCCTCTGTGTTCAGGTTTATGAAGCTTGGAATTAATAATGCATCAGCGCCTTCATTTAAGAGATGTTTTATGTGGCCGTATGCAACCTTCACAGGGAAGCACGTCTCTGAAAGTATGGATTCAAGCCCGAGGCTTACTATCTGCCTGTTCGTTTTTGGTGACACAAGGACATCAAACCCAAGTTCCCATAACAAAGTTGTCCAGAATGGCAGATATTCATGAAAATAGAAAATGTAAGGGATACCGATCTTGTGTTTTGAATTTTGAATTTTGAATTTTGAATCTCCTCCCTTATCATTTAACTCTAAACTCTTAACTCTTAACTCTTCACTATATCGCAGGTGTTCTTTCCACAATATCTCATCCCTGAATCCAAAGATGTCAGGAATCTCCGAGGATGTTTTCTTTTTTCTTACGTCATACTTTTCGCACCTGCCTCCATAAAACAGGTAACCGTCTTCGCCTTCGATCTTTATCCTGTTTATTTCGCAGACATTAGGACAGCCCTTGCATTCAAAGGATGAAACCGAATATGGACGCTTTGACAGTTCAAAGCCCTTGAAACTGGTTGGAGCAGTAGCGCAGTAGCTCAGTAGCGCAGCAGTGGCCTCTTGCTGCCCTATTGCTCTGCTGCTCTGTTGCTCTGCTGCTCTATTCATGTAGTCTCTCGCAATTAGCGCCATGCCGATTGCGCCTGTAACGTCATGATTCGGAGGGACAGTTATTTTCCTGTTAAGGTATTTTTCAAATGCGGCAACAACGGATTTGTTGAATGCCACTCCTCCCTGAAAGAATATGTTTTCGCCGATTGGCTTTCCTGCAACGACCCTGTTTATGTAATTCTGAACGATTGAGTATGCAAGGCCTGCCAGCAGGTTATTTTTGTCTGCGCCTCTCTGCAGGTTTGACATGAGAGAATTCTCCATAAAAACCGTGCATCTTTCGCCGAGGCGGCATGGATTTTCCGCGGAAAAGGCAAGAGATGCAAAGTCATCCTTTACTGAGATGCTGAGTTTTTCAGCCTGTTCCTCAAGAAACGAACCTGTGCCTGCAGCGCATGCCTTGTTCATTTCAAAATCAACTATGACGCCGTCCCTGAGCGATATATATTTTGAATCCTGCCCTCCTATCTCAAATATCGTATCTACATTCCTGTCAATGAATGCGGCTGCTGTTGCCTGCGCAGTAATCTCGTTTTTTACAATATCAGCGCCAACGTAATCGGCAATCATATACCTGCCTGAACCTGTTGTGCCCACACAAATTATCTCAACCTTATCTCCGACCTCTTCTCCTATCTCTTTCAGCCCCTGCTTTACCGCTTCTATCGGCTGTCCGGCAGTCATAAGATAACGCTTTGAGAGGAGGTTGCAGTTTTCATCTATGACAGCAAGGTTTGTGCTTATGGAGCCGATGTCAATGCCGAGATAAGCCGGTATTACTTCGGAGTTTTGAATTTTGAATTTTGAATTTTCCCCTCTATCTCCTAACTCATAACTCATAACTCTTAACTCTTCACTGTCTTTCAGATGTCTTTCAAAAAAGTCATCATCTTTTAATATCAGAGGCGTATATCCTGTCTCTAAAGATTTCTCGGATTTTATGAAGTCTTCAAGCCTCTTAATGTCAAATAAGTTTATCCTGTTGTCATTCATGTCTTTTAAGGCAGCGCCTAATGCGCCTATCAGGTTGAAATCAGGAGGGACAAAAAGCTCATCAAGTTCAAACACCTCTTTAAACGCCCTTATCATGCCTTTATTTGCCGCAACGCCGCCCTGAAAAGAAATAGGCTTTTCAATTTTCCTGCCGCGCAAAACAGAGCCTTTAAAATTCCTGGCAACAGCAAAGCATAAACCGGCAACGATGTCCTCCATGGGAGTTGCTATCTGCTGGAGATGGATCATGTCTGATTTTGCAAATACGCTGCATCTTCCTGCAATCCTCGGAGGTTTCTTTGATTTGAGGCTGAGTTCGCTGAACTCTTCAATCGTAAGGCGGAGCCTTTCAGCCTGCTGGTCAAGGAACGAGCCGGTTCCTGCGGCGCATACAGAATTCATAGAGAATTCTTTTACGCCGTTTTCTCCTAACATGATAAGTTTTGAGTCCTCGCCGCCGAGTTCTATGATGGTCCTGACATGAGGGGAAAGTTTACGGGTTGCATAAGCCTGCGCAACAAGCTCGTTGACAGGCTCAATGCCTAATACAGAGGCGATAAGCCTGCCCGCGGAGCCGGTGATGGAGAGGGAAAAAACAGCGTTTAGCTCATAGCTATTAGCTGTCAGCTCTTTGCCGACTGCTGATTTAAGCAGTTCAAGCGCGACTTTGAGTGGATGCCCTTTGTGTCTTACATAGCTGCTGCTGAGCTTGTTGCCGTTTTCATCAAGGACCACATATTTCACACTCACAGAGCCTGCGTCAAGACCTATAAATCTCATGAAAAAATCCCCGCCTTTGACATAAGAGGTTTTATGTGTAATAATTTTAGCATAATTCACTAATTTTGAAGAAACGGAGGTGTTAGATGACCACGGCGCTGTTAGAAAAAGAGCAGACTAAAAAACAATATACCTACGAAGACTATGAAAAACTGCCGGAAGGTGCGCCCTATCAACTAATAGGAGGAGAATTAATTATGACGCCCTCACCTGTACCTTATCACCAGATTATATTAAGAAAAATTGGATACGAGTTGGTCAAATTCGTAGAGGACAAAAAACTTGGCGAGGTGCTTTATGCCCCACTGGACGTCTATCTCTCAGAGACCGAGACCTATCAGCCTGATATAATCTTTATCTCAAAGGACAGGCTCAATATCATAGGTGAAAAAAAGATAGAGGCCGCCCCTGACCTGGTGATAGAGATACTGTCCCCATCAACCGCATATTATGATTTAAAACACAAAAAGCGCATATACGAAAAATCAGGGGTAAAGGAATACTGGATAGTTGACCCTATGGAAAAGGGCCTTGAGGTCTATGAGAATGTCAATGGAGAATTCAAACTCTTTAGTCAGGCACGGGAGAAAGATAGAGTAAAGTCAAAACTCCTTGATGGGTTCGGGGTAGAGTTGGAGAAGGCCTTCTAATTGCCATTATACGGCTTTTGCCTGACAAGTTTTGTCAGTTATTTTGAAAGCAGATACATGATTTCATTTTATCTGCCTGATGTTACTGAATATTTTAAGCGCTTGAAGTGGCATGAAAACTGCTTATAGTAAATGAAATGGTTGTTATAGCGAAAAATAGAGATAGAACTATAAACGCTTTGAATTGCCTGTCATTGCGAGAACCCGAAGAGTTCGTGGCAATCTCGCTGGAAAATTGAGATTGCTTCGGCTCCGCCTCGCAATGACAACAAAGAATATCTCAATTTAGGTGCAAATATATGCGAATTAAAGGAGGTAAGGAGGTGAGGGAAAAGATAGCAGGCAGTAGACAGTAGGTAGTAGATTGCAGGTAGTAGACAGGTAGAAATGGTGGTCGTTGACCACTGACACTAAAAAGGAGGAAACATGTATAAAGCAATAAACAATATAAAGGAGCAGAAGGGTTTTACCCTTATTGAGCTTCTGATTGTTGTGGCAATCATCGGTATCCTTGCCGCAGTCGCAATCCCCGGTTACATTGGTATGCAGGAAAGGGGAAGAAAAGGCGCGGTTATTCGTGTTGCAGAGGCGTCTGTGCCGGAGCTTCAGGCCTGGATGAACTCTGCTAAAAAGGGAGGCGGTCCCCAGGGCGGCTTTTTTGAGATAGACACAAACGGCGATGGCACAATAAGCAGCAGTTCCGATGTATCGAATGATAATCTAAACACGAACCTTTTTCTACAAGTTGATGGAACTGCAATTACCGCTACCCAAGCTGATTGGACTTCTTTACAGAATGCTGCGGCGCCTGCAAAAAATCAGAAGTCGCCATGGTCAGGCTCAACAGGACTTTGGCATACGGTTGTTGCAAATACGGCAACAGAACAAGGCTGTGTAGATGCTGCACTAGCAGGTCAGATAAATATTTGCTATACCCCTGCGGCTAATGGAACAATTAGAACCCTGTTCGTGGTAGTAAGGGACATGACAGATGGCACACTTGGTACTGTAAGTGGTGTGCCTATCTACAGAAAAACAATAAGTTCGGATTAGTTTTGTGAAGGCTGAAAAGGGAGATGTCATTTATGACATCTCCCTTTTTTATCGCAAGGATCTATTTGATAATGCTTAAAAAAAATATTGGTTTTACATTAATTGAACTCTTAATAGTCGTGGCAATTATCGGTATTCTTGCCGCAATAGCGATTCCGGGTTACATTGGTATGCAGGAAAGGGGAAGAAAAGGCGCTGCTATTCGTGTTGCCGAGGCGTCTGTCCCGGAACTTCAGGCATGGATAAACTCTGCCAAAAAGGCGGGAAGCGTGCAGGGTGCTTTTAATGAAATAGATACGAACGGCGATGGTGTAATAAGCAGCGCTGATGCTAATAATAATACCTTTGGCACTACAGCCAATGGTTTTATACAAGATTATTGGATATCTCTGCAAAATAATATTAAAAATCAGGTGTCTCCCTGGGCAGGTGGAACGCCGCTCTGGTTTGACGGCGACAGCAGGGCTGATATGACAGCATGTCAATCTGCTGCAAGAGCAGGTCAGATAACTGTTTGCTATACCCCTGCGGCTAATTCAACGATTCAGCGGTTATTTGTTGTTGCAAGGAATTTAATGGACTCAGCAGCCGGTACGGTTGGCGGGGGTAGTGTTGTTTACGAAAAGGTTATAAGCGCTGATTAATACAAACGCATTAAATAATGTGTCATTGCGAGGAGCAACGTGACGAAGCAATCTTTTATTGAAAGGCGAGATTGCCACGCTCCTTTCGGTCTCTCGCAATGACAAGTGTATAAGAAAAGATAAGAAATGAAGAAAGTGAAGAAATGTGAAGAAATGTGAAGAAATGGGGACGGTTCTATTTTCAGAGAAAAAAAGTAAGAAGCTTATTCTTTTAGGGCTGATAGGAATCATTTTACTCGGAGCAGTTCTTTACTCAAACATCCTCCATGCTCCTTTTGTTTTTGATGACCATAGCTCTATCAAAGAGAATGATTCAATAAGGAGCATTGCAGAATCATTTAAAAAAATATCAAGTAACAGGTATCTTACGTCGCTTAGTTTTGCTGTTAATTATGCGGCCGGGGGCTTGAATCCTTTCAGCTATCACCTTATAAATAATTCTATCCATATTTTAAATGCGCTATTGGTTTATTATCTTGTTGTCCTTACTTTTAAAACGCCTTACTTTTCAGATAAAACGCCTTACTTTTCAGAAATTATACAAACCTTTGAAAAATCCCCCCATCCCCCCTTTAGTAAAGGGGGGCGAGGGGGGATTAATTTAGTTGCCTTTGCGTCGGCCTTTATTTTCATTGCCCATCCGATACAGACACAGGCAGTGACATATATAGCTCAGAGAGCTGCCTCAATGGCAGCAATGTTTTATCTGCTTTCGCTGGTCATATATATCAAGTGGAGGCTGAGTGCAGAGCAGCAGACCAGTAGAGCAGCAGAGCAACAGAGCAGAAGTAAAACAACTACTGCGCTACTGCTCTACTGCGCCAGTCTCATTTCCGCCATTCTTGCAATGAAATCAAAGGAGACAGCGTTCACTTTGCCTGTTGTAATAGTCCTTTATGAATTCTCATTTTTCAATAAAACCTCAGCTTCGCAATATGCGACTTCCAACTTAAGAAGATTTCTTTACCTTTTGCCAATCTTGTTTACACTTCTGATAATTCCCCTTAGTATGCTGAATTTCACAGCTCCGGTGGAAACCATTACGCAGGATATAAACATCCAGTCAAGAGAAACAGTCAATATTACCAGAACAGACTATCTCCTGACTCAGTTCAGGATTATCGTGACATATCTTAGGCTATTGGTTTTACCTATAACCCAGAACTTTGATTATGATTACCCAATCTACAATTCCTTCTTTGAACCGAATGTATTTCTATCCTTCCTGCTTCTTTTATCCATTTTTGGCATTGGGGTTTATCTCTTTCATCGTTCACGGCTCACAGTTCACAGTTCACAGGCTCTTAACTCCGAACTCCTTACTCCGAACTTCCGACTAATTGCTTTCGGCATCTTCTGGTTTTTCATAACCCTATCTGTTGAGTCATCCATTATCCCGATAAGAGATGTTATAGTTGAGCACCGTTTATATCTTCCTTCTATAGGGTTTTTTATTGCTGCTGTGCTGTCTGTGGATTATCTTTTTTCTAATATGCGTCTCAAAACTGCTTTAATGGCTGTCATTGTGCTGGCATTATCCGTAGGCGCTTATAACAGAAATACAGTCTGGAAAGACCCTCAAACACTATGGGAGGATGTTATTGCAAAGGCGCCAAATAACGCAAGGGCGTACAATAATCTTGGGGTAGAATTAAAAAACAAGGGGGAATTTGATAAGGCAATTGAGCAATTTGAAAAATCACTGAAGGCAGACAAGAACTATACATCTGTTTTTTTTAATCTCGGCGATGTTCAATACAGGCTTGGGAATTATGAAGATGCAGTTGTTTATCTAAAAAAGGCATTAACCTTAAAATTAAACCAACAACTGCACTTAGATGTTCTCAATAAACTTGGAAGGACATACAGTGCAATGGGACAGGCCGAAAATGCAATTGATGCATTTAAAGAAGCAATAAAGGTTTACCCTACGGCGGTTGCTCCTTATAATAACCTTGGGGTTCAGTATATTAAGACCGGCAGATTTGACCTTGCAATTGAAACGCTGGAGAAGGCGTTAAAAATCAGAGAGGAGCCATATATTCGTGCCAATCTTTCAATTGCATATGCAAAGAAAATCGAAAAAACTTAAGGTAAAGATGCAAAAAACAATTAATTTGTCTATAATCAAAATAAAGTTAGCAGGAGGTTAGCATGAAAAATAAAGGTTTTACTCTTATTGAGCTTTTGATTGTGGTAGCTATTATTGGCATCCTTGCAATGATAGCAATCCCAACCTATACCGGCCAGCAGCTAAGGGCCGCAAGGACAGAGGCATATACAAACCTTGAGACGTTGAGACTGCTTGAAGAGCAGTTTTATGCTGAGAATGGGGTATACACAGCGAATCTCGGAGGTCCTGGAAGCACTGCTGCTATTCGAGATGCTAACCTTGCTTTAATTCAGGATACAGCAAATGATGCAGATATTGATGAGCTGCGAGGTTTTCGTCCTGGAACAGGGACAAATTTTAGCTATAGAATAATACAAAATGTAGCGCTTGTCCCTCCTGTGGCTGTCCCGTATACTGGGGTTACGGCTGCTCTAACCCCTTGCTTTGTTGCCGTTGCCACAGGCGTTGATGGCACAAGGGTAGCAGGTGATGTGTTTGCTATAGACTGTAATAACAACAGGAACTTCTAATCCTTAAGCCCGTTTAAAAATTCCCTGTTTTTTAGATGGAGATTTCAAGAATACATGGTCATGGATTCATTAATCTCAGTAATAATTCTTAATTATAATGGAAAAGATTACATAGAAGAATGCCTCGATTCTGTTCTTGCTCAGACCTATGAGCCTCTGGAGATTATCGTTGTTGACAATGCATCCAACGACAGTTCTCTGGAAATATTAAAAGAAAAATATTCATCGAAGATTAAGCTCATTGAAAGTAATACCAACCTTGGTTTTGCCGGAGGGAATAATTTGGCATTAGATTATGCGAAAGGAGAGTTTATTGCACTTCTTAACAATGATGCTGTTGCGGACAGGAGATGGATAGAGGAATTTATGTCTGCGGTTAGCAGGTGCGATGGGACCTTCGGCATGTGGGCCAGCAAGATACTTTTTTATGATGACCGTGAGATTATAGATACAGCCGGCCATCTTATATATCCTGATGGCCTGAACAGGGGGCGCGGCAAGGGAGAAAAGGATAAAGGACAATATGATAAGGAAGAGGAAGTTTTTTTCCCGAGTGGCTGCGCGGCCATATATCGCAAAGAGATGCTGGATATTATCGGTTTTTTTGACCCTGATTTTTTTGCATATGGAGACGATACTGATTTAGGGATGAAAGCAAGGATTGCAGGCTGGAAGTGCATTTATGTGCCGAAGTCCGTCGTCTGCCACCATTCATCTGCTGCAAGCGGAAAATATTCACCATTGAAGGCATATCTCGTAGAAAGAAACAGATTGTGGGTCTTAATAAAATATTTCCCGTTGAGATATATACTGCTTAGTCCTTTTTATACGGTATTAAGATTGATACTGCAGCTCTATGGCGCACTGACCGGAAAGGGAGCAGCAGGAAGGTTTACCGAGGAGTATTCATTTTTAATGCTTGCCGGTGTTTTTATAAAAGCGTATTTTGATGCAGTGCTGGGATTGCCTGGGATGATAAGGAAAAGACTGAGAATGAACAGGATTAAACATGCCGGCGCCAAAGAATTTGCTTTATGGCTAAAAAAGTTCAGGATAAGCGCTGCGGAGATTGCGTTAAAGGAATGATGGTATATTTATGAAGGTTCTTCTTATACAGCCTCCAGCCAGACATATTGCCAGGGAAGATATTGTTGTTCCTCCACTGGGCATAGCGTATCTCGCGGCTGTGCTGGAAAGAAAGGGACACAAGGTTTGTGTTCTGGATGCCTTTGCCGAGATGCTTGATTTTAATTCTCTTGAAGAAAGAGTAAAGTTACTCTCTCCAGATGCTGTTGCTATTACAGGCATGACGCCTGTAATAGATAGTGCATACAGGGTTGCAAAAATAGCAAGAAGATATGCGCGTTACGTAATAATAGGCGGCCCTCACGTATCTGTTGCTGGCGCTAAGGTATTTGAGCAATGTCCTGATTTAGATTACGCGGTACAAGGCGAAGGTGAAATCAGTTTCCCGCTTCTGGTAGAAGCGTTGGAACGCAATAAGGATATAAGCAATGTCCCCGGGGTTATTACCAGAGACTTCAGCAATCCGCCTTCTCCCTTAATAGGCGAGCTTGACAGCCTGCCTTTTCCTGCAAGGCATTTGCTGCCGAATGAGAGATACAGATATATATTGTCATCAGGAAAAGTTACAACAATGTTTACATCAAGAGGATGCCCGTACCATTGTGTGTTCTGTGATAAGGCTGTTTTCGGCTCTAAGTGGAGGGCGAGGAGCGCGGCAAATGTCCTTGACGAAATAGAACTTGTGAGAAGAGATTACGGAATTGACTCAATAATCTTTTATGACGATTTATTCACTCTTGATAAGAAAAGAGTTCTGGAAATATGCCGGGGAATTATTGACAGGGAACTTAAGATTGAATGGAAGTGCGAGGGCAGGGTAAATCTGGCAGATAAAGAGGCTCTCGCATGGATGAAGAAAGCAGGCTGTTCGATGATAGCCTATGGGGTTGAGAGCGGGAATCAGAAAGGGCTTGATTACCTGAATAAGGGCACAACAGTTGAACAGATAAGAAATGCATTTGAGTTGACAAAAAGGGCTGGCATAAGGCCTATGGCATATTTTGTTTTAGGGATTCCCGTTGAGACGTATGACGATGAGCTGAGGACAATAGGCTTTGCAAAGGAAATAAAACCTGCGTATGCGCAGTTCAGTGTTCTGTCACCTGTGCTGGGCACAAAACTCTATGATGATGCTGTTAGAATGGGGTGGTATAAAGAAGTTGAGGCAAAAAACCCTATGGACAAGGACGTTAACAGGCCGGCTATAATAAATGAAAACTGGGATGAGGAAAAATTAGTCCGCATCCTGAGGGAGGCGCACAGAAGGTTTTACATGAGTCCATGGTATATAATGGAGAGAATTAAAGAAGCAACAAGTTTGAAAGATTTCATCAGAAAGGCAATGGCAGGATTTAAGCTCTTCATGTGGTATTTGAGAAGTAAGACAGGCAAGAGGCAAGAGGATTAAATGTTTTTAAATAAGGCAACTGCCCGAATTATGCGCGTTAAGAATTGATTATGGCATGTCAAAGGTGTTGTCCGATTAGCCGATTAGAACTGCAAAAGACTTTTCAGTCTCCTATACCCCTTTCAACTGCATTTTCTTATTGACAGAACAGATGTCTGTGTGATAAGTTCAGATTATGAACGTTCAGGATTTGAACGGCAGGAATAGCGAAACTCCTGATACTTATAAGTCACTCCTGCTCCTTGATGAAATCTCAAAATGGGAGCCCATGTCGCAGCGTGACCTTAGCAAGAAACTCAACGTAGCCCTCGGTCTTGTAAATTCATATATAAAAAATCTTGTTTCAAAGGGCTATATAACCATAAAGACGATACCTTCAAAAAGATATGCTTACTATCTCACATCGAAAGGTTTTGCAGAAAAAACGCGGTTAACATATCACCATTTACAGAACTTCACAAATCTCTACAGGGAAGCCAGAAGAGATTTTAAGGAGTTATTCAGCAACCTGTATAAAGAGGGCGTGAAGAGCGTTGTTTTTGCAGGCGCAGACGAGTCTGCAGAGATAGCATATCTTTCCTTGCAGGAGTTTGATATAAGGTTTGCAGGGATTGTTGACATAGAGCGCGCGGGCAAAGATTTCTTCAAATACAAAATAATGCCGCTTGAAAAGATAAAGGAGATCGATGCTGATTTTGTGATTGTGAGTTCATTTATGAAGAGAGATGAGGTTTATAGGAAGCTTATAGAAGAAGGTATCTATCCGGAAAAAGTGAAGTGCATATTCACGCTGACGTATAAAAGCCCTAATGCCTTGAATAATGAATCCGGGAGAAAATAAAATGCAGTGGTATGCTGTATATACAAAGCCAAAGAGAGAGGATGTTGTGGCAGGTTCTCTTGAGAATGCAGGCATTGAGGTCTTTAATCCAAGATTAAAACAGAAAAAATACGTGCAAGGCGCTTATAGAAATAAAATCAGCCCGCTTTTCCCCTGTTATATATTTGTAAAATTTGAACCCGAAACTACTTCACACATGATTAAGTATACGCGGGGAGTCAAGAGGGTTGTCGGTGGAGATTTGCCATGGCCTGTTTCAGATGAGATTGTTGACGTAATAAGGGATCAAGAGGAAGACGGGATTGTTACCATAAAACCCCCACAACTCAAATACGGCGACAGTGTGTCCATAAACGACGGGCCTCTGTCAGGGCTGAGAGGGATATTTGAAAAAGAGTTGAACGGACAAGAGCGTGTGGTTTTGTTGCTGAGCGCAGTTGAGTATCAGGCAAGGGCTGTTGTAGATAAGACGTTTCTTGTCATGGCTTAAAGACGGCATCAGTTGTGTGTAGCCGATGAACAATCAGTATGTATTTTTTTCTGACGGAAGGGAATGTCCCCCTGAATGGCGGTAGCCTGCAAAGATAAAGATGTCAATGAAGAATTTTAGAATAAGGACTTTTTAAAGGGAAATCAATGAGAAAAAAGTTTTTAGTATTTGGAAGTCCAATGATAGAACAGCCAGAAATAGACGAGGTGGTTGCCTCTTTGAAGTCTGGTTGGATCGGTACAGGACCGAAAGTTCACAAGTTTGAAGGAATGTTCAAGGAGTATAAGGGGAGGAGATTTGCCATAGCATTAAACTCTTGTACATCTGCATTACACCTTTCTATGCTCGTCATAGGAATAAAACCCGGGGATGAAGTTATTGTTCCAGCAATGACATTTGCAGCAACAGCCAACGCAGTTATACATACAGGCGGAATTCCTATTTTTGCTGACTGCGAAAAAGATACGATGAACATTGATCCAGAAGATATCGAGCGAAAGATTACTTCAAAAACAAAGGCTATAATTCCAGTTCATTTTGCAGGTCGGGCAGGTAATATGGATGCCATAATGAATATTGCTAAAAGGCATAATATGAGAGTAATAGAAGATTGCGCACATGCTATAGAATCAGAGTATAAAGGTAAAACGACAGGTACTTTTGGAGAATTGGGTTGTTTTAGCTTTTATGTCACAAAAAATATTGTGACTGGGGAAGGGGGAATGGTTATTACAGATAATGAAGATTACGCTAATAAAATTAAGATATTGGCGCTTCACGGAATGAGTAAAGACGCATGGAGGAGATTCAGTGATGAGGGATACAAACATTATCAAGTGGTTTATTCAGGATTTAAATATAACATGATGGATATTCAGGCAGCGATTGGAATTCACCAATTGCCCAGGATAGAGAAATATTGGAAACGGAGGCAGAAAATATGGAACAGATACAATGAAGCCTTTAAGGATTTACCAGTTTTTACCCCTGCACCAGTAGAACCAAATACTCGTCACGCTTATCATTTATATACTCTACTGCTTGATATAGACAACTTAAAAATTACCAGAGATAAATTTTTAGATGAAATGACAAAACAAAATATTGGGATTGGCGTGCACTATATTGCTTTGCACTTGCATCCTTATTATCAAAATACTTACGGTTATAAAAGAGGTGATTTTCCAAATGCAGAATGGATTTCAGACAGGACAGTCTCTCTCCCTATTTCAGCAAAGCTGACAGATGAGGATGTGGAGGATGTGATAGAGGCAGTAAGTGCTATCATTGTAAATCTATAAAATGAACCTCGCAAAAGAGAGTTTCTATACACTTGTATTTCAGATTTCAGGCTTTATATGCGCAACTGTTGCAGGGATAATTATAGCAAGAGCATTAGGACCTTCTAATAAAGGAATAGTCGCTATAGCACTTCTTTATCCATCGTTTTTTTTTACTATATTCAATCTCACTTTTGGACTGAGCATAATGCACCACATGGGCAAAATGGAATATGGTGTAAAGACCTTCTCTGGCAGTGCACTGATTATTTTAATCGCGATGAGTGTTTTATCTATGTCTGTTTTCTTTGTTACTGTTGGCCTTTTCAGAGAAACTCTTTACAAGGGAATAGAGATAAAGTATCTAACAATTACAGGTATTTCAGTCCCTTTTTATCTAATGCTTTATTACTTTTCTTCGATACTTCAAGGAAGTATGGACATTAAAGGATATAACATATCTAATCAGCTTTCATCATTCTCGAATCTTTTTTTTATATTAATATTTATTTTTTTGTGGAGATTTACAGCATTGGAGGCAGTAATTGCCGGAATAAGTGGAATCGTGTTAGGGGGGGTATTTTCTCTCTGTAAGGCAATTAAAAGAGCAGGAGGAATTTCTTTTAATAAAAAACTTGCTGGTGTCCTTATAAAAGACGGAGCAAAGATTCACTTAGGCGCAATAGCTACTTTTATATTTAATCAGGCCAGTTTTTTTATACTCAATTATTATGCGGTACCATCTGAAGTTGGTTATTACTCTGTTGCATTTAGCCTTGCAAATATCATTTTTTTCTTTTCCATATCTCTGGAAATAGGGCTTTATCCAAAAATGGCACATGCTACCATGGAAGAAGCAGTTGAGCTTATTCAAGTAGCAACAAGACAAATACTTCTTATAACAGCTTTAGCCGCTCTGATTATGGCGGCTTTTTCAAAATACATAGTTTTGATTTATGGCGGAGAAGCGTTTCTTCCATCTGTAACCCCTCTAATTTTACTTCTGCCAGGAGTGGTGATGTTTGTAATCCCTAAGATACTTTCAACCCTCTGGGTACGTAAGGGATGGTTTTTACCGCTCACATTTATTGCAACAGGTATGGCTGTTTTAAGTCTTATACTAAATCTTTTACTTATATCAGGATTTGGAGCAAAAGGTGCAGCTATTGCAACGACCATGACGTATGCACTGTCAAGTTTTATCGGACTGCTCTTGTACTGGAAATATATAAGCAGAGACATATCGAGTCTTTTTATTCCTAAACGTGCAGACTTTACGATTTATCGAGAAATATTAGCTGTATTTAAAAGATGAAAATAAAAATGCTATCTAAAGAAGAATGGTTAGAGATATTGGAGAAGTGTCCTGATGCGACTTTTTTTGCAACGCCTGAGTGGGCAGAGGTTGTTGAAAAAACCTATGACTATAAGAACGTTACAAAACTATTTGTATTTGAGGATGGGCAGAAAGTGCTATGCCCTCTTGTGAGGACTAATAAAGTGTATGGTATTTTTTCTCAACATCTCTCTGTGCCGTTTCATAATTATGGAGGTTTTTTTTCAAATGAAGAAATTTCAGAGATAAAAGTGGAAAAAATAATAAAATACCTTACAAACGGCCTCACAATGGGCGTGACTATTTGTCCCCATCCACTTTCGCGAGTTAAGTATCCAGCGGAATACATCGCGGATAAGTATTCAACACATATTTTAGATCTCATTCAGGGCTTTGAGTACATATGGTTTGAGTATGAAGATAAGGATCAGGCAAGGAAGGCAAGGAAGGAAGGAGTGACAATCAGGTTAGGAGAAACTATTAATGACTTCAGAATATACGATGAAATGTATTCTGATTCTGCTAAGCGTTGGGGTTTGAAAGAATGTCAACCTCTTAAGCTTTATGAAAATCTCTATAATTTAGGAAGCAACAGGATAAATCTCTGGCTTGCAAGGCATAATGAAAAGGATATAGCAGGTATAATACTTGGATATTTTAATGAGATAGTTGTTTACTGGGGAGGAGCCTTTTTGTACGAATATGGGAGGCTCAGACCAAATAACCTTCTTATGATTGAAGCGATAAAGGATGCATGTGAAAAAGGGTATAGATATTTTGATTTCCTTCCAAGTGCAGGAATTGAAGGGGTGGAGAAGTTTAAGGAGAATTTTGGGGCAGAAAAACATGAATATTTTGCTTATAACTTTCAAGGAAAATTATTAAATATGCTAAGGAAGTTTAAAGGATTACAGTCTTAAGAAAAAAGTAAACAAAAGAGGAAGTAATGGTTTTAAAATTCAAAAAGTATATTACATATCAAGCAAATAAATTTAGAAAAGACACTATGCAAATAATTCGTGAAAAATTATTAATTAATGTTACTCCTGAATATCCTTCTGAGGTTTATATTGAGATAACGAACAATTGTAACCTAAATTGTGTCATGTGCCCACGACGCCATTTAAATCGTAAACTCGGGGATATGAACTTTGATCTCTTCAAAAAATGCATTGATGAAATCAGTCAGTTCAATCCCCAACCATCAGTCTTGTTGACATTTCTTGGAGAGCCATTGATGCATAAGAAAGTTCTGGATATGGTTAGATACTCAAAGGGGAAGGGATTAAATGCAAGCTTAATATCAAATGGCTGCCTTCTGAATAAGGAGATTGCGGATGCACTTATTGAGATGCAACTCGACCGTATTACCTTTAGCATAGATGCTGTTACTCAAGGGACTTACGACAAAATAAGAATAAATTCAGATTTCAATCGTGTTCAGGAAAATATTAACTACTTGATTGATAAAAAGAAAAAGTTGAACGCTCAATTTCCGATAATTCAAACATCAATGGTTATACAGGAAGAAAATCAGAGTGAATATGAAGATTTTATTGATACATGGATTGACAAAGTGGACCAAGTCTATTTTCAAAGGGTATTTGAAGACAGAGAAGGCGGAATTGGAAGACAGATATCCGCAAGAGATGCGTTTCAACTGGATAAAGGAAAAAAGAAGCCTTGCTATTATCTATGGCAATTGATGGTTGTATATTGTGACGGGCAGGTGACTACATGTCCGCCGGACGACTTTGGAATATTGACGATGGGTGATGTTACAACGCAATCTTTATATGATATTTGGCACTCTGAACAATATAACAGGCTTCGCCGTAAACATATAAGAAATGATATAAAAGATAAAAAACCCTGTTTAGGATGTGATTACTGGCGTGGATATGTTCTTAAAAGCGAAAAAGTAAATTTCAGGGGCCGGAGTCTCGTGAAAAGTGAGAATTCCCTGTGTATTGCCTACACAAAGAGAAAGAGATCATATGGAATTTGATGCAGAAACGAATTGTAATTTATGTAACAACAATAATTATACAAAGCTATACAGCAAGGAATATAAAGGAGATGTGTTCTTTTTAGTGGAATGTAACAATTGTCATCTGAAATACATCAACCCGCAGCCAACTGGTGAAAGTTTGAAATATTTTAATGACTTTATCCTAAACTCGCGAGAATGGCTATCTCAATTCCCCTCTTCTTTAAATGCCAATTATTATGAGTTTCGAACCGAGGCTGGGCTCGCTGGCTATAGAACATACATGGAACATGTTGAAATGTTTGTTAAGGGTGGAAATTTGCTTGATGTTGGTTGTGGCGACGGCCCTTTATTCAGGTTGGCTGACCATAGCAAGTGGAAAATGTACGGGTTGGATGTTTCTGCAAAGGCTTACAAATACCATAAGAAAAATCCTTTAGTTCACTTTCATTATGGGACGATAGAGTCTGCTCCTTACGAAGATAGTTTTTTTGATGCAGTATTCTCTTTTGATGCAATTGAACATGTAAAAGATCCTATGTCCTTTCTCAAGTCTATTGCCATGGTGACAAAAACTAATGGCATATTATGTCTTAACACGGTAAACATTGATAACAGGATTGCAAAAAAGGAGAAAGAAAAATGGGTCCAATTTACCCCACCGGGACATCTTTATTATTTTTCACCTAAAACCATGAAGATGTATCTTGAGAGCTCAGGGTTTAAGGTTCTGAAATTTGATATGAGGATACCGCTTTTTGCACCAATGGATTATGGCACTCTGGTGAAATACAATAATTCTAAAATGCCCAACAGGCAATCAGTTGAAACATCAATTAGGATAAAAGATTTTGTCATTAAAATTCTCAGACCCCTTAAGCCTATTTTGATTCCAATATACGATTTCTTATGCCAGATAAAAGGCCGAATAATCGGTAAGCATGATATAACTGTATATGCCCGCAAGGCTTAAATGATAAGAAGGTTATTAGAAAAGATTATCGAATATCCTTCCTCCTATTATGACCATATGCTGAAAAAAGAAAAAATGATTTTTTTTAAAAAATGGCGATGATACAAGACTTTTAGACTTAGGCGCCGGTACCCAAAAACTTCACAAAAGAGCAGTTTGTTTTGATATTAAGACCTTTACCAATGTTAACGTGATCGGAGATGCTCATTTTCTTCCATTCAAAGATAATTCTTTTGATGGAGTAGTTTCATTTGGAGTACTGGAGCATACCCATAGGCCATGGTATATTATTAAAGAAATATACCGAGTAATTAAAAAAGAGGGAATGGTTTTTATTGGCGTACCATTTATCCAAGGCTACCATCCAGCACCAGGTACAAAAATGGATATGTATCGGTTTACAACCACAGGATTAGATTATCTCTGCGAGTCGGTAGGAGGATTTACCAAAATAGAATCTGGCATAGGAGGAGGCCCTGCATCAGCTGCTGCATGGATTGTTAGGGAATTTTTGTTATCTTTTATTCCCAATTTCTGAGTTTTAAAGACATTTTTTATTTTGTTTTTGGTTGGTTGATTTTTTGGATAAAATACTTTGATTATTTTCTTGTGAAGGATTCTCAGAATTATAAAATACCTTCAGTTGTTTATTTTATAGGTAAAAAGTAAATGTTAAATAATCAAAAGATAAAAATCCTTCTTTTCTGTAGCTCCTTAAACATCGGTGGCACTGAAAGGAATATTGTTAAAATAGCAAAGCATGTAGACAAAACAAGATTCGATGTAGAGATTTTCTGCCTTTTTGGTAGCGGCCCATTGGAAGATGAGTTGAAGGATGCTGGTATTCGTTACTCCTTTGGGAATTTTGGACGGATATTTGATTTCAGAGTTTACTGGAGGGCTTTGAAAGCGCTTAAAAAAAATGATTTTGATATAGTGCATTGTTTTGGATACCCCACTACATATTTTGGCGTTTTACTTGGGCGGTTAGTTGGAATTCCAAATATCATAGTTGCTATACAGGCATTGGACACATGGAAAGGCAAAGAGCATATTTTATTAGACAGACTAATCAGGCCATTTGTTACTCTTTATATCGCAGATAGCGAGGGCGCTCGAAGCTTTGCTATGGTTCAACAGGGGATTATTCCAGATAATATTATAACTATTTACGATGGGGTAGATATATTATCTTTAAAACCTTCAAAAGATATCCATCAATTGAGAAAAGAGCTTGGCATATTAAATAATTTTCCTATTGTCGGTGTTGTTGCAAGATTACAGGATGAACACAAAGGGCAGTCCTATTTTATAAAGGCGATTCCTTTAATCCTTAAAGAATTTCCTGATACGAATTTTCTGATAGTTGGAGATGGGGCTGACAGGGTGTATCTGAAAAGTTTGGCTGAAGAGATTGGTGTAAGAAATAAGGTTGTCTTTGCTGGCTTCAGAACAGATTTAGCAAATATTTTTTCAATAATTGATATTCTTGTTATTCCTTCTGTTCAATGGGAGAGCATTACCAAAACCATGCTGGAAGCAATGGCTATGGCACGACCTATTGTAGCTACTAATGTGGGTGATATATGTGAAATATTTAAAGGTGGAGAAACAGGAATCCTTATTCTACCAGGAGATTCACCAGAAATAGCTAACTCAGTAAACTACCTATTGAATAACCCTGATTATGCTATGAGGATTGGGAATGAAGGATTGAAAGAAATTCAAAAGTGCGGATTAATATTGGAAAAGAGTATCAAAAGTTTGGAAGATATTTATATGTACCAGATATCCATGAGGCCAAAGTACAGCTTTATAAAAAAGGTGTTAAGAAAATTATATTTTTATGGAGTCTTTATTTTTATATCATTAGGATTCTTTATCTATAAATTTATAGAGGGTGTTTACATTAGAGTTGTTATTTATAAAAAAGGATTGTTAAAGAGATACCTATGAAAAAAAGACTTTTAGATATTCTTGCATGTCCACAATGCAAACAAAAAATAGAGTTACAGGATGCTGTTATTGTAAAAGAGGAAATACAAGAAGGCAATCTGGAATGTAAAACATGTAATTTAGCATTCCCTATTAAAGGTTTTATTCCAAGATTTGTCGACACTGATAAGTATGTGGACAGTTTCAGCTTTGAGTGGAACAAGTTCTACGATGTGCAGATGGATATTCTTAACAATACCGATGAATCAGAGAAGACTTTTTTATGGAAAACGGGGTGGAAGCCTGAAGACCTGAAGGGGAAACTCGTTCTTGATGTCGGTGTCGGAGCAGGAAGGTTTGCCGACATTGCCTCTCGCTGGGGCGCGGAGGTGATAGGCATTGATTTGAGTTTTGCTGTGGATGCGGCATATAAGAACATCGGGGAAAGAGAAAATGTTCATATCATACAGGCGGATATTTTCAATCTGCCATTCAAGCCGGGGACATTCGACCATATGTATTCCATTGGCGTGCTTCATCATACCCCCGACACGAAAAAGGCATTTCACTCTGTCGTTCCTTTGTTAAAAAAGGGAGGAGAGTTTGCCGTATTCATTTATGCCTACGGACATTATCATTATTTCAGCGATATATGGCGTAGGATTACCACCAAATTCCCGATAAAGCTTATGTACTATCTCTCATCCATTGCGGTACCTCTCTACTATTTGCATAAGATCCCTTTTTTCGGAAAGGCTGCCCAGTTCCTCTTTCCTACAGCAAACTGGCCTAACCGCAGATGGAGATGGCTGGATACCTTTGACTGGTATACGCCGAAATACCAATGGAAACATACCTGCCCCGAAGTGTTTCAATGGTATAAGGAAGAAGATTTTACCGATATTGAGCTTTTCCATCTGGAAAAAGAAAGCAGCCTTGCCCAAATATGTATGCGGGGGAAAAAGAATTGAAAAAAATATTGTTTGTAATCCCGACACTTTCAGGGGGAGGGTCTGAAAGAGTTATGGTTCATCTAATAAGGAATATAGATAGGAGTAAATTCAATCCTTGCTTAGTATTGTTTGAGAAGAAAGGCCAGTATCTGGAAGATTTACCGTCAAATATTCAGATTTTTGAATTGAAAAAGGGAGGATATAAATATGGTTTTCAATGGCTTATTTTGTTTAAGCTAAGAAAACTAATAGAAAAACAGAAGCCAGATATTATTCTGAGTTTTATGTGGTATACAAATCTTATTGCTTTGATAGCAAGGTCTTTAAGTAAAAGTAAGTGCAGGATTGCTGTAAGTGAAAGATATGGTCTGTTAATTTCGCATGAAGGGTGGTTAATAGAACTTTTACGGCGGCAGGTTATTAGGTTTTTTTATCCTAAGGCTAACTTAATTATAGTAAATGCAAAAGAAATGGGTATTCAGTTAAGAAAGATGCTTAATATCTCTGAGAATAAGATTGCAGTAATCTACAATCCGGTTGATTTAAAGAAAATAAATCAACTGTGCATAAAAGACGCTCATCACCTTTGGTATAAAGAACAAATCCCAATAATTACTGCTGTTGGAAGATTAACATTACAGAAGGGCTTTACGTACCTTCTGAAAGCTGTTCGTATATTATTATTATCAGAAGGGATACAATGCAGATTAGTTATTCTTGGAAGAGGACCAGAGCAAGAAAGGCTCGAAAAGTTAGCGGTAGAATTAGGGATTAATACAAATGTGGAATTTTTTGGATTTCAGACAAATCCTTACAAATATCTTGCTCGCTCAACAGTTTTTGTCCTTTCCTCCCTGTATGAGGGATTCCCTAATGTCCTTCTTGAAGCTATGGCACTGGGGATTCCATCTGTTGCTACACGATGTCCAACTGGCCCGGATGAGATAATAACCGAAGGAGTTGATGGTATTCTTGTTCCGTCGGCAGACGAAAAGGCCATTGCTGACGCCATAAAGAAATTACTGCTGGATGATGACCTGAGAAAAAGATTAAGTGAGGCAGGAAAGAGGAGAATTCAAGATTTTGCAGTTGAAAAAATTGTGAAACAATATGAGGATGCTATAGAGAGTGTATGTGCGGAATCTGCGGAGGGATAAATTTTGAAGTTGAAAAAAAGCGATATAGTCTCCGGTCATATCCCCAAAATGTTTTTGCAAATAGCTTCTAAACTTTCACCACTGCCTAATGAGGCGGTCATTCTTGAGTTGGGATGTGGTAAGGGACAAATGGTCCAGGAACTCAGGCGAGAAGGGTATGCAGCATTTGGCTGCGATTTTATAGATACAAAAGGTGTGTCTGATTTTACTCGCGATATTCGGAAGCAGTTTGACGACGGTATTCTTCGACCTATAAAGATTTTGCCATACAGGTTGCCTTTTGAGGATAATACCTTTGATTATATTTTTGGTTCGCAGGTTTTTGAGCATGTTATGGATTATGATATCACTTTAAAAGAGATACATCGCATACTCAAACCGGGTGGCCTTAGCCTCAATATTTTTCCGGGAAGATATATTTTTATTGAACCCCATATATTTGTACCCATAGCCTCTGTTGTACGCAATAAAGTATGGCTGCTATTTTGGGCGTATTTAGGTATTAGAAACAGCTTTCAGAAGGGCAAGAGTGCAATGGAAGTATCAACCTTGAATTATAATTATCTTAATGCGCATACAAATTACTTAACCAAAAAACAGATATTGAATTATGCTAAGAGATATTTTGACGTTTCATTCCGGGAAGATTTGTTGTTCGAAGTAGGGACATCAAGAAAGGCAAAACTTGCTAAATTGATTTTAAAGTTATTCCCATCGCTGCTTGCCTTTTTTAGTGCGTTGCACACTCGTGTTTTGGTGCTTAGGAAGTGATTTTGGTTTCAATCTAATCACCGTTAAGTGAAATTGCAACCACGGGGCGGTTTTGGTATCAAATCAAGGTGTAATATTTCAAAAACATGATGGCGGAACCCTGTTTTTTATTCGGTTTAAAATTTCTCAAACAGTAAAGGCTTTGCTCTAAATATTTTTTATGTGCGGAATCTGCGGAAAGATAAAATGGTATTTTTTGTGTAACAAAGGCTTACTTGACATAGTGGCAAAATGCCATTATAGTATGAGATATTATGACAATGAAATATTTCAGGCGTGAAATAGGAAGCCAGATACATAATGCATTAAATGAAATGCCTGTTGTTGTTATTACCGGTATGAGACAGACGGGGAAGAGCACTTTTTTGCAGAGACAGCCTGAGCTTAAGAATAGAAGATATATCACCTTTGATGACTTTGCATACCTTGAGGCAGCGAAAAGTGATCCTGAGGGATTTCTTGACACTGACGAGCCTATTACAGTCGATGAGGCGCAAAAGTGTCCCGAGGTACTGACGGCTATAAAGAGAAAAGTGGATAAAAAGAGAGTGGCAGGGCAATTTTTACTGTCCGGCTCTGCTAATTTTTCCCTCCTCAGAGGCGTCTCAGAAAGTCTTGCAGGCCGAGCGGTTTATTTTAACATGCAGCCTTTTACACGCCGCGAGATTAGGGGCAATATTGATGAAAAACCATTTCTTCAAAAGTTTATGGATAAACAGGTAATTTCCGGAGATGCAGCTATCCCTTCTGTCGCAGCATCTGAAATTCTTACTGGTGGAATGCCGTCGGTTTGTCTGGGGGAAGTGAAAGACAGGTTATTGTGGTTTAAGGGTTACGAGCAGACCTATATTGAAAGAGACGTAAGGGATCTGAGCCAGATCGGGAATATGGTCTCATTCAGGCATCTTCTTCATTTAGCAGCCCACAGAACAGGACAACTTTTAAGTCCAAGTCAGCTTGGAAGAGATGCAAAATTAAATACGGCAACCACATCAAGATATCTTTCATTGCTTGAAATGTCATTTATTATTCACCGCATGAGCCCATATCTTAGAAATAAAGCCAGCAGGCTGATAAAATCCTCTAAACTATATATAAGCGACTCTGGCCTTGCCTGTTATCTTGCAGGAATCAAGAAACTTGAATCGGAAATGCTCAGGGGCTCAATGTTCGAGACTTTCGTTTCTCAGAATCTCTTGGGAATAATTGATTCAAGCTGGCCGCAGGCAGCGCTTCATTTCTGGAATGTTCAGGGCAGATATGAAGTGGACTTTGTGATAGAAGAAGGCAGCAAGTGTATCGCAATTGAAGTTAAGGCGTCGTCAAGATGGCACGAAAAAGATCTTTCCGGCATTAAGGCATTTCTTTCTTATACGCCCCATTGTGTTGCAGCAATACTTGCCTATAATGGGGAAAGAGCTGTAAAACTCGGCGAACGATTGTGGGCATTGCCATTGAGTCTTATACTTTCATAATTAAAATGGTTTAATAAATATTACACCCTGCGGTCTCTGCCGCAGGGTATTCACGTTTTACCTGTCAAGGATGGAGGACAATCACATGTGCGGAATCTGCGGAAAGATAAATTTTAACAGCGAGCCTGTCAACGAAGACCTCCTTAGACGGATGACCTCCTGTCTCTCTCACCGCGGGCCTGACGATGAGGGGATATATCTTAAAGACAACGTTGGGCTTGGTCACAGGCGGCTCTCAATTATTGACCTCTCTCCTTCTGCTCATCAGCCGATGTCCAATGAGGACGGGACGATATGGATTGTCTTCAATGGAGAGATTTACAACTTTCCTGAACTCAGAGAGAACCTAATAAAAAAAGGCCACACTTTTCGCTCAAAGAGCGATACCGAGACTATCATTCATTTATATGAGGAATATGGAGTTGACTGTTTAAAGTATTTGAGTGGGATGTTTGCATTTGCGATATGGGATAAAAGGAATAAATCTATTTTTCTTGCAAGAGACAGGGTGGGGAAAAAACCACTCTATTACTGGCATACGAAAGATACCTTTGTGTTCGCTTCGGAGATAAAATCAATCCTTCAGGACAGCGGTTACGCTCGGAAGCCTGATTACACTGCCATTCACCATTATCTTACATACCAGGCTGTCCCATCTCCCTGGACTGCTTTTGAAGAGATTAAAAAATTGCCTCCTGCACATTATTTAGTCCTGAAGAATGGATGTGTTGAGTTAAAGAGATACTGGAAGCTTTCATACTTACCCAAACATAAGATGGATGTGGGAGATTTGAAGAAAGAAATATTTGAAAGACTGCAAGAGTCAGTAAAGATACGGTTACTTAGTGATGTACCGCTTGGCGCTTTTCTGAGCGGTGGAATTGATTCAAGCGCAGTGGTTGCAATAATGTCGGGACTAATGAAGGAACCGGTTAAAACATTTTCCATCGGTTTTAAGGAGGAAGCATACAATGAACTCCGATACGCGAAGATGGTTGCTGAGAGATTTAAAGCTGACCACACTGAATTTATAGTAGAACCAAAAGCAATGGAGGTTATTGAAAAGCTTGTATGGCATTACAATGAGCCATTCGCAGATTCATCAGCGATTCCTACTTACTATGTCTCTAAACTTGCAAGAGAACACGTCACTGTTATACTGAACGGCGACGGCGGTGACGAAAATTTTGCAGGCTATGGCAGATATGCTGCAAATGAATTTTCTAAAGAGATGCACAGATATTTTCCTGCTTCAATTGCAAGGCTATTACTCCCCCTTGTTATGATGCTGCCTCATGGCAGTAATCCGACTAATTTTTTCTGGAGGCTGAAAAGATTCCTTCAGGAATATACAAAGTCCCCGGAGATGATGAATGCTCACTGGCTCTGCCATTTTTCAACAGAAATGAAGAATGAGATATATACAGATGATTTTTCGACGCTTGTTTCAGCTACCGACTCCTTTGTCCTTCTTTTTGAAAAATATCGGGAAGCGGAGGCAGATAATTTTCTTGACAAGGCACTTTATGCAGATGTAATGATGTATCTGCCTGATGACCTTCTTGTGAAAGTTGATGTTGCCTCAATGGCAAATTCCCTTGAAGCGCGTTCTCCATTTCTTGACCACGAATTTATGGAGTTTGCTGCAAGGATCCCGTCAGGATTAAAGCTAAAAGGCAGGGAGACAAAATCTATCCTTAAGAAGACATTGAAAGGCATCCTGCCCGACGAGGTTCTTTACAGAGAAAAAATGGGCTTTGGTGTACCTATTGACCACTGGTTCAGGAATGAATTAAAGGATATGGCGTATGATGTAATATTGAGTGAGAGAGCCATTGCAAGGGGTTATTTCAAAAAAGAGGCTATAAAAAAAATCCTTGATGAGCATACATCAGGTAAATGGAACTGGCAGAACCATATCTGGAATCTTTTAATGCTTGAACTCTGGCATAGGATGTTTATTGATGAAGCTCATATAGGTTCTATGAGCCATGAGTAATTTAAGGCTTTGCATGGTTTCTCCTCTCTATCACCCTGAGCTGGGAGGGGTTGGAAGGCAGGCAGTCGCTTTGACAGAATATCTGCATAAAATAGGGATAGATGTTTTTGTTATGTGCAGAAAAATAAATGGAATGCCTGAATGGAAACCTGCGACAGGATTAAGGATTATGCAGATTAATACCCTCGGCTCAAGTAAGTATGACCTTGAGGCTAAGTCAATAATGAATCTTCTGATTTCTCTAAGTTTTTGTTTTAATCTTATGCTTGTCTTTATAAAAAATAGAAAAAAATATGATATTGTGCATTTTCATGGGTCAAGCCTGCAGCTTATCTTTAATGTGATTCCTCTTAAATTAATGGGAAAAAAGATTGTAGCAAAGGTGGCAGGGGCAAAGATGGATGTGGAGGCAGGCTCTTTTAGGGGCAAATATTTCTTGCTCGGAGATTTGTTTATATGGAGTCTGAAAAAGGTGGATATGTTCATAGCAATAACAAAAGAAATCAGGGATGATCTTATAAAGGATGGTTTTAGACATGACAGGATTTTTGAGACAAGCAATTTTATAATGCCTGAAAAATTTTATCCCCTTGAGAATCCGGAAGAGAAATATGCGATAAAGAAGAGGCTCGGCATTGAAGCGGACAAGAAAATAATCACCTTTTCCGGAAGACTTGTGCAGAGGAAAAGGGTTGATTTGTTATTAAGAGCGGTTTCTATGATTGTAAAAGCAAGAAAAGATATCAGGGTTATTATTCTTGGCCATGGAGAATTGCTGGAAGACCTGCAAGGGATAGCTCCAGAACTTAGTATCCGTGAATATGTATCATTTAAAGGCTTTGTCTCGAATATCCTTGATTATCTGCATGTTGCTGACATATTTGTACTTACGTCCGATATGGAAGGGATGCCGAACTCATTGCTCGAGGCGATGGCATGCGGGTTGCCTGTAATAGCTACAAGGATAGGCGGTGTAGTTGATATTGTTGAAGACAAAAAGAATGGGCTCCTTGTAGCGGCAGGCGACGAGGAAGAATTAAAGGATGCGATATTGAAATTGCTTGGAGATGAGCAGTTGTCAAAATCTATATCGCAAGAGGCGTACAAAACCATAAGAGAAAATTATTATATAGATAAGGTTGCAGATAAGTATATCTCGCTTTATCAAAGACTGGCCGCATGAACTCTGATTATTTCAGGTATCTGAGAAAAAGAAGCCTTATCGGAATTTTATTCCGCAGATTATTTTTGATGCCAGTTGCAAATTATTTCAGGGGAAATGTCCTCGATATAGGCTCTGGCATAGGAGAGTTTCTTGAATGCTATCCTGATTCTGTTGGAATAGATGTCAATAAGGATTGTGTTGAGTTCTGTGTCTCAAAAGGGCTTAAATGTTTTCATGCGGATGTTTATAGGCTTCCGTTTATGGATAATTCGTTTGACGGTGTTCTGCTTAATAATATTCTGGAGCATCTTGAAAAGCCCGATGATGCGTTCTCAGAAATAAAAAGGGTCTTTAAAAGTGATGGGAGACTATTGATTGAACTCCCCGGCAAAAAAGGTTTTTATCATGATAAAACACATGTTAAGTTTTGGGATAAAGAGAGCATCATAGATTTTCTCAAAAGATGGGGTTTTGATAACATAGTTATAAAGTATTTCCCGATACCTTTTAGGATTGCTGGAGAGATTTTCACTCATAACAAAATAAGAGTGTTCGCTGTTAATATAGGAGATATACGGGGGAGGGAATGAAAAATCTGGTGCTCGTTGTTGTTCCCACGATGGAGAATGCTTACCATAGTCTTCAGGATTTTGTAGCGATAAGTCCTCCTATGGGACTGATAAGTATTGGGGCAATGGCTGAAAAAGCAGGATATAAAGTTTCTGTGATTGATGGAGACGCCGAGAGATTGACCTTAGAAGAAACGATTTTGAGGGTTATAGAAAAAAACCCTAATTACATCGGTTCAACTATTATGACCGCTACAATGGACATTACAAGCATATTCTATACAAAACTTAAAGAAATATTGCCTAATGTTAAGGTGATTGTGGGCGGGCCGCATGTTTCTGCAGTTCCAGAACAGACACTAGTTGATGCCCCTGCTATTGATATCTGCGTTATCGGAGAAGGTGATGAGACAATTGTTGATATACTAACCACCATAGAGAATGGTGGTGACATAGATAGTGTGAGTAATATTGTATACAGAAAGGGCAACAGGGTTGTGCGGACTGCTGAAAGGCCTCCAATAAAAGACTTAAGTGTTCTTCCGCTTCCGGCTTTTCATCTGCTTGATAAAAATCTATACCGATCGTACGGTTGGAATAAGTGGGTTGGTGGATTCAGAAAACCCCTTGGGGTTATCTTTACTGGGAGAGGATGCATAGGTAAGTGCAACTTTTGTGCTGCGCATACCGTCTTTGGCCATGGAATTCGTTATTTTACTTTACAACAGATAAAAGATCAGATAGATTATCTCATTGCAAACTGGGGAATGCGCGTACTTTATTTTCAGGATGATACATTCACTGCAAATCGCAAGATTGTGAATGAGATATGCGATTATATTATTGAGAAGGGTTATGACAAGAGACTTGAGATCATGGTTTCATCGAGAGTGGATATCCTGCATCTTCCGACTCTGAAAAAGATGAGGCAGGCATCTGTGCGCTGGATATGCTTTGGTGTTGAGAGCGGAAATCAGGAAATTTTAAATAGAATGTTTAAGAATATTTCGATCGAACAGATAAAAAAGGCATATGCGATGGCAAGAGAAGCCGGTTTGTTTGTAGCAGGAAATTTTATGATAGGACATATTGGAGAAACTCGTGAGACTGCAATGGATACAATTCATCTTGCGTGTGAGCTTGATCAGGAATATGCATCATTTGCAATTGCTATTCCATTGCCGGGAACTGAGCTTTATCAGTATTGTCTGGATAATAATATCCTGCTTCCCACTTGGAACGATTTTGGAAGTGTGAATACACCACCTATCCCTTTGAATGAATCACTCAGCGCCGAAGATCTTATGAAATTACGCGACATTGCTGCCAACAGATTCTTCAGAAGGCCGTTGTATTTTTTAAAGCTTCTTACAAGGATGCGCGCCTTTAGTGTTATCAGGGATTTTGTTAAGATGTATTTTGCTATCAAGGCTGAGAAGGCGGCAAAACGATTATAACCTATAAACGATGAGCTATGAGCAACGAGTTGAAAAATCACTTTGCCATAATAATGCCTGCATACAATGAGGCAGGGAGGATATCATCCACCATTGCCGGCATAAGGAAATTCAGTAGCGCTGATATTGTTGTTGTGAGCGACGGCTCGGATGATGATACGGCAGGCGAAGCAAAGGCAGCAGGGGCAGTGGTGATAGAGTTACCATCTAATCTCGGCTATGGAGCAGCTCTTCAGACAGGTTTTAAATATGCATTGGACAGGGGATACGAATTTGCAGTTCAGATGGATGCTGACGGGCAGCACGATCCAATGTCAATTAAAACACTTATTGAACCAGTGATTGCTGACGAGGTTGATGTTACTATCGGTTCTAGATTTATGTGTAAGGGCAACTATAAGGCGCCTTTTGTGAGGAGAATTGGGATGTATTTCTTCGGTCTTATAGCATCACTTTTTACCGGCAGGAAGATAACAGATCCTACATCGGGTTTTCAGGCTTTAAACAAAAAGGTGATGGAATTTTATGCAAGCGATGCGTATCCTGTGGATTATCCCGATGCAGACGTAATTATAATGCTTCACAGACAAGGGTTCAGGTTTAAGGAAGTTCCTGTTATAATGCATAATGCCGCAAAGAGGTCTATGCATGGCGGAATTCTTAAACCGCTGTATTACATCTTTAAAATGATGCTTTCTATTTTTGTTACACTTCTTAGAAAGGAGTAAAGACAATGACTGTTCAACAAAAAATATTTGCCCTGACAATAGGCGCAGGTCTGTTTTTAGTCATTATAGAACTGGTAAGAAGAAGAAAACTTGCGGAAGAATATTCATTTATCTGGCTGCTGACAGGTTTCGGGATTATTGTCCTTATTCTCTGGTATGACCTCCTTGAGTGGCTTACATACCTTATTGGAGCAAAGACACCGACAACGACTCTCTTTATCTTTGGCTTTGTGTTCCTGATATTGCTTAATCTGTATCTCTCTATCAAGATCACCAAACTTGCCTCTCAGGTGAAAGACCTTGCGCAGAAGCTGGCGATAAGTGAAAAAGCTGATAGGCGATAGATATATATTTTTGAGATATGCAATAAGAACTTTTAATCCTTAAGCCTGTTTAGGAACTCCCTGTTTAAAAGCGCTGGACTCCCCCGATAATATCGGGGGAATGACAGAAAAGTGTTTTTTCAGACTGTTTACGACTCATCGACAATATTATTTGATATATTTTCTATCACGGTATGATATAATTTATATCATGACATACAGGTATAAGCATAGATGGATAGCTGAAAAGATGAGGGATGCCCTTGAGTTTTCCCCTGTCATTGTCCTTTCAGGGGCAAGGCAGACAGGGAAAAGCACACTCCTTCAGAATGAAGAGCCTTTCAGAGGCTGGCATTATGTTACCTTTGATGACCTTGATACCCTTTCAATTGCAGAGAAGAGACCTGATGAGATACTGAATATCTCAAAAAATATAATTATTGATGAAGCGCAGCGCTCCCCTTTCTTTATGTATGCTGTGAAAAGGGCGGTGGATAAGGATAAATCAAGGAGGATCATCCTTTCAGGTTCAGCCAATATGCTTTTGATGAAGAGGGTATCTGAGAGTCTGGCAGGGAGGGCAGTATATTTTAATCTCATGCCCTTTTCTTTCGGGGAGATAATGGAAAGAGGGCCGGGCAGATGGTTTAAAAGTCTTTTAAATGAGGGAAAAATTTCACGCATTCAGGATACTTATATCACATCGAATATGAATTTGAGGTTCAGCCTGTTCAGGGGATTTTTTCCGCCCACAGCGTTACTAAAAAAAGAAGACCACATAGCCATGTGGCTGAAGGCTTATGTGAAGACTTATCTTGAAAAAGATCTGAGGGAGATTTCAGCGGTCTCATATCTGCCTGACTTTAAGAGGATGATGGAACTGCTTGCCCTTAGAAACGCTTCAATTCTAAAGCAAAGCGAGGTGGCGAGGGATGCAGGCTTATCTCAGGCAACACTGGGAAGATACATCAATACCCTTGAGACGACAAATCTGTTTATGAAGGTCAAGCCGTATTCAAAAAACATAAGTGTAAGGCTTATTAAATCTCCCAGGATTTTTTGTATTGACACAGGACTAACAGCCTCTCTTGCAGGCTATTCTGCATCAGAGAATATCCCAGCGACATTTATGGGGGCCTTGCTTGAGTCTTATGTGCTTTTGAACCTCATTGCAATGACATCCCTTTTGGGCGGAGAGGTGTTTTTTTTCAGGACACAGGGTGGTAAGGAGAAGGAGGTTGATTTTGTAATTGAAAAGGAAAACAGGCTCGTGGCAGTTGAGGTGAAACTGTCGGATACTGTTTCTGCAGGAGATATAAATAGTCTGCTATTTTTAAAAGACATCAACAGCAGATTTGCCGCAGGGCTGGTTGTATATGCAGGCAAAGAAGTTAAACAGCTTTCAAGCAATATCTTTGCTGTGCCATGGGATATGCTATGAAAATCCTTTTAATCCCTAAGCCTGTTCAGAAACTCTCTGTTTTTTAGATACCAGTCAACTGTATTTTGTACGCCTTCTTCTATTGAAACAGTGGGTTTCCATCCGAGTTTTTCTTTTGATTTTTCTATGTCAGCCCATGTTGCCAGCACGTCGGCAGGATGTATAGGCAGCCATTCTATCTCTGCTTTTTTCCCGAGATGCTGTTCTATCAGGTTTATCACATACATCAGTTCCACAGGGCTGTCGCTGCCGAGGTTAAAAATTTCATAGCCGAAAGGCTGAAGGCATTTTATTGTTCCGTCAGCTATGTCGTCAATATAGGTAAAGTCCCTTGTTTGTTTCCCATTGCCAAAGACAGGGATGGGCCTCCCGTTGTCAATTTTTTTAATAAATCTGAATATGCTCATGTCAGGCCTGCCGGCAGGGCCGTACACAGTGAAGTATCTTGGAATGCTTATGTCAATGCCTGAAAGAAAATGATAGCTGTGGCATATCGCCTCCGCGCCTTTTTTGGTAGCAGAATACGGAGCTAATGGGCGGTCTGTATTATCGGTTTCTTTAAAAGGCATAGCATTAAGTCCGTAGATGCTTGAGGTAGAGGCAAGCACGAATTTTTTTGTATCTGAGTTTTTGCAGCATTCAAGGAGATTTAGTGTTCCCTTAACATTTGTATCAAGATATATCCATGGGTCTTCCACCGACGCCCTCACGCCTGCCCTTGCGGCCAGGTTGATAACCGCATCTATTTTATGATTGGCGAATACTGTTTTGACTTCATTGTAATTACCTATGTCACACCGGTGGAAACTGAAGCTTGGAGTTTGGAGTTTGGAGTTTGGAGTTTTAACTCTTAACTCCTCACTTTTAACTTTCAACCGATTAAGTCTCCACTCCTTAAGTTTAGGGTCATAGTAATCATTCATGTTGTCAATGCCGATAACAGAACAGCCGTTCTCAAGCAGCTTTCCCGAAACCTTCCAGCCGATAAATCCTGCACAACCCGTAACTGCGATAGTCTTCATCCCGCCTCCAGATTTTTATTTCTTTAAGGTATAATACAACAAATTTGTGAAAACGTTTAGAATTAATAGTAAATGCGATTTTGCGTTGTCATTGCGAGCAAAGCGAAGCAATCTGGTTGTGAGATTGCCACGTCGTCCCGATAAAATCGGGGCTCCTCGCAATGACTTAATGGAGATGTAGATGAAGGCATTGATATTAAGCGGCGGAAAGGGGACAAGGCTCAGGCCTCTGACCTATACAACAGCCAAGCAGCTTGTTCCTGTAGCAAATACGCCCATACTGGGATATGTTCTCAGGCATATTAAAGATGCGGGAATAAAAGATATAGGCATAATTATTTCACCTGAAACAGGAAATGAGGTAAAGCAGTATGTAAAGGATGGGAAGGGGTGGGGTGTTAATGTAACTTATATCTTGCAGGCAGAGCCTGCAGGGCTTGCACATGCGGTTAAGACTGCTAAGAATTTTTTGAAAAAGGACAATTTTATAATGTATCTTGGTGATAACCTTCTGTCACATGGGGTCAAAGATGCGGTAAGGGAATTTGAAAGACAGCCCATTGATGCCGCAATATTTCTTAAGGAAGTGGATAATCCAAAACAATTTGGCGTGGCAAAACTTGATAGGAAGGGCAATATAGTAAAGCTGGTAGAGAAACCTAAAAATCCGCCATCGAATCTTGCGCTTGTCGGCGTCTATATATTTACTGCAATGATACATGACGCTATTGATAAGATAAAACCATCGTTCAGGGGCGAGCTTGAAATAACGGATGCGATACAAAGGCTTATAAGCATGGGCGGCAGGGTAAAAAGTGAGATATTGAAAGGCTGGTGGCTTGATACAGGCAAAAAAGACGATATTCTTCAGGCCAATACAATAGTTCTTGATGAATATATAAAACGGCAGATTAACGGTATGGTTGACAGCAAGAGTCAGATACTTGGAAGAGTAACAGTGGAAAAAGGGGCGTCTGTGGTGAATAGCACTATCAGGGGGCCTGTTGTAATAGGCAAGAACTCTGAGATTAAGAATTCATTCATAGGCCCGTTTACAAGCATTGGCAGCAATGTTACTGTAACAGATTCTTCCATTGAACACTCTGTAATTCTCAGCGACGCATTTCTTTCAGGTGTTGAAAGGCTTGAAGACAGTCTTATAGGGAAAAACACAAAAATTATAAGGAATGCGGTTCGTCATAGAGCACTGCGCCTGATGATAGGGGATGACTCAACAGTTGAGGTTTAACTCATATGATTACTGAAATAGAGAAGGGAACAATCTTTTCGCTCATTCTCGGTCTTCGACCTCCGAGGGCTTTTGCCTCTTTATTTATTAACTGTATGAATATCGGCAAAAGAAACCGCTCAAAGACAGTTCCCTTCTCTATTAGAGGTCTGATATGTTTAAAACCAGCGACATAGAAGGCATTGTTATAAAAAAAATGGAAACTTACGCTGATAATCGCGGGTGGCTGGGAGAATTATTCAGAAAAGACGATCCAATTCTCAGCTTAATCCAAGGCAATTCAATGTTTTATCCTGCAATGAGCTACATATCTATCACTAATCCTGATATTGTGAGAGGGCCCCATGAACACAGAGAGCAGACAGACTATTTCTGTTTCTTAGGCAAATTCAAGCTCTATTTGTGGGATAACAGAAAGGATTCACCTACTCATAAAAATAAAAAGGTGGTGGAGAATGCAGACAGGCTTATAGTAGTTGTGCCGCCGGGAGTTGTCCATGCATATAAAAATACAGGGAAAGAGGACGCAATTATACTGAATTTCCCTGACAGGCTTTATGGAGGATGGAACAAGGAAGAAAAGGTCGATGAAATCAGATATGAAGATGATGCTGAGAGTCAGTTTAAGATTGAGTAAGCTGTTGACTTGGACAATGCAGACATTGCTCAAAAATTTATGGGTCTTCGTGTAACCGAGCGGGTAAAAAATATTAGTCATTCTCCGGCTTGACCGGAGAATCCAGATTTATATGGAAAAGATTTATTATGTTTACATATTGGCGAGTCGGCAAAATGGCACTTTGTATATTGGAGTAACCTCTGATTTGATAAAGCGTATATGGGAGCATAAAAATAAGTTAGTGGAAGGGTTTACTGAAAAATATGATGTAGATAAGCTTGTCTATTATGAACAGTTTAATGACGCAGAATATGCTATTAGGAGAGAGAAAAGATTGAAAAAATACAATCGCAAATGGAAAATGGATATTATTGAAAAGTTAAACCCGGATTGGAAAGATCTGTATGAGGAGTTAATATCTGGATTCCCCGATCGAGTCGGGGAATGACATTGTTTATTATTGAAATCAACCCACACGATTACGCGAAGAGCCAATTTAGACAATGAAGATCCTTGTTACAGGTGGCTGCGGATTTATAGGTTCAAATTTTATAAGGTATATCCTGAAGAAGTATCCGGACTATGAGATTGTAAACATGGACGCCCTGACATACGCCGGAAATCTCGAAAATCTGAGAGATATAAAAAAATCTAAGAGATATCGGTTTGTGCATGGAAGGATTGAGGATAAGAACCTTATTGCAAATGCGCTCGGCGATGCAGGCTATATCGTAAACTTTGCCGCAGAGACGCATGTTGACAGGTCCATCCGGAATTCCTCCCCTTTTCTGACTACAAATATTTTAGGAACGCATACTTTGCTTGAGGCTGCAAGAACAGTTCCCATCAAAAAATTTATTCACATCTCAACTGATGAGGTATACGGCGCCCTCGGTAATAAGGGAAAATTCACGGAGAAGGCTATGCTTGCCCCCAATTCGCCGTATTCGGCGTCTAAGGCCTCGGCTGACCTTCTCATCCGCGCATATTATGAAACTTACAAGTTGCCCGTAGTAATTGTCAGGCCGTCAAATAATTACGGCTATTACCAATTCCCTGAGAAGTTTATTCCGCTTATGATTACGAATCTCTTGATGAAGAAACCTATTCCCATTTACGGGAAGGGAGAAAATGTGAGAGACTGGTGTTTTGTAGAGGACAGTTGCGCGGCAATTGACAATGTTATGCATAACGGCAAGGCAGGCGAAATTTATAATGCAGGCGGTAATTGTGAAGTTAAAAATATAGAGCTTGCAAAAAGCATTCTTAAGATAATGGGGAAAAGCGAAAGGCATATTAAATTCGTTAAAGACAGGCCGGGGCATGATTACAGGTATGCTCTTGATAATTCAAAAATAAAGCGTGAATTAAAATGGCGGCCGTCTGTCACAATAGAGGCAGGCCTTGAGATGATCATAAGGTGGTATAAGGATAATGAGTGGTGGTGGAAACCGCTTAAAGAAAGGCTCAGCGCTGAGAGCAGGGGATTTTGGGAGAGATGAATAAGAATAAAATGCAGGAGATAACCCTTTCGCTCATTCTCGCTCTGCTCCGAGGCTTTTGCCTCATTATTTATCCTATTAAAAGCTTGCTTGTGGAATATCGGCAAAAAAAACCGCTCAAAGATTATCTCCTGCATTGGAACTGATATTCATGAAGATTCTAATTATAGGCTCGGAGGGCATGCTCGCACGGGATTTAATGCCTGAGCTGAAAGAAAGTCATGAGATAATACCGCTTTCAAGACAGAAGCTGGACATTACCCAAAAAGATGCTGTTATAAAAAATATAAAAAGTAACGCTCCTGATATAGTAGTCAACTGCGCCGCATATACAAAGGTAGATATGGCTGAGGAAGAAAGGGAAAAGGCCTTTCAGGTGAACGGCATAGGCATTCAAAATCTTGCTGTTGCGTGCGCAGAGATGCAAATACCTTTATGCCATATAAGCACAGATTATGTCTTTGACGGCAGGAAAAATAAACCTTACACGCCGTTTGACGCGCCAAATCCCTTGAATGTTTATGGAGAATCAAAGCTTGCAGGAGAAAAATATATACAATGGATTATGAACAAGTTCTATATAGTTAGGACATGCGGGCTTTACGGCAGGGGAGGTAATAATTTTGTGTTGACAATTCTCAGGCTTGCTAAAGAGCAGCAAACAGTGAAAGTTGTTACAGACCAGATATGTTCTCCGACTTCTACTTTAAATCTCTCTGCTGGGATAAAAAAAATTATTGAGAGCGGAAGTTTCGGAATATATCACATCACCGATGATTCGGGGGGCGGTATAAGCTGGTTTGATTATGCCAGAGAGATTATTGCAACGGCAGGCATACGCGCAGAGATAATCCCGGTAACTTCCGAGGAATTTCCCCGCCCTGCAAAGCGTCCTGTGTATTCCGTGCTTGACACGGAAATTACAAGACTTGCAGTAAACTATACGCCGGAAAAACGCGAAGTTGCCCTTAAAAAATTTCTTTCAACAGCTAATCTTTTTTAGCAGCTAATATTTGAAGTAAGTACTCCCCGATACCTATTGACTAAACTGATTTTTGTGTGGTATTGTTCATGGTATGAACAATCATCCGCCTGAGGACATATCCCTCAGGCTGCTTGACGAACTTACAAAGGAGTCGGTGATTACTCAGCGGGCCTTGGCTGACCGCCTTGGGATTGCCCTCGGCTTAGTTAATGCGTATGTAAAAAGGCTTTATAATAAGGGACACATAAAGGTCAAAAATCTTCCTAGAAACAGAGTCAAGTATATAATCACTCCTAAGGGTTTTGCAGAGAAGGCAAAACTTACCTACAGTTACATGAACCGCTCAATAGACTATTTCAGAGACGTTCGGCAGAAGATTGAGCAGACTTATGCGGTAATGATGGCCTCCGATGTTAAGAATATTCTTCTCTGGGGCGATGGAGAGGTTGCTGAGTTATGTTACATCTCTACAAGAGGGCTGCCGCTTAAGATTGTTGGTGTCGTTGCGACTCGAAACCGAGTTGTTGCTGACAGTGGTATGGAAAAGGGATTTTTCGGGCATGACATCTATTCAATAGAGAATGTCAATGGAATTGAGTATGATGCAATACTGGTTGCATCCCTTGACGGCAGGGCAAGTGAAACGATGAATAGGGCAGGCGTAAATCCCGAAAGGGTTTATTATCTATGATAAATATGGAATTAACTGATATTTCAGGAGCTTATCGTTGCGACTCGCAACCGAGTTGGTATGCTGTTCATGTTAAATCCCGCCATGAGTTTAAAGTGGTGGAAAGATTAACAAAATCCGGCATAGAGACTTTCCTGCCTGCTGTTGAGAGACTCAGCAGATGGAAGGACAGGAAGAAGTTAATAAATTTCCCTCTTTTCCCTGGTTATATTTTTGTCCATATGAATAAGATTTATGAAGCCATGCTGACTGTCCTGAAAACCCGGGGCGTTGTAAGATTTCTTGGCATTGTTCCCGGTGAGCCGGAGACTGTTTCAGAAGAGCAGATAATTTCTTTAAAAAAGCTTGTTGAAAGCAAAGAAACCCTTGACCCCTATCCGTATTTAAAAGAAGGCCAGAGGGTAAGGATAAAAATGGGGCCTCTTGCAGGCGTGGAAGGTATACTTGCGGAAAGGAAAGGACAGCATCTCCTTGTTCTCTCTGTGGATATACTCAGGCAAGGGGTGTCTCTGAAGATAGACGCATCGGATGTAGAGAGAGTTTAGAGTTTAGGAGTTAAAAGTTGAAAGTTTAAACTCTTAACTCAATTAAGCCCTTAGGCTGCATATCTTTGACGGGATATGTGACTGAGAGGGCGGAGCATTGCAGGAACTTGCTGGAGGAATAGCAAAATATGAAAATTTCAATTATAGGCACAGGATATGTAGGGCTTGTCACAGGAGCGTGTATGGCGCAGATGGGAAACAGCGTTTTTTGCGTGGATGTTGACAGAAAAAAGATAGAAAACCTTAAGCGCGGGGTTATTCCCATATACGAGCCCGGGCTTGAACCTCTGGTTGCTGAAAATTACAAGGCAGGGACATTAAGGTTTACGACTGACATTAAAGAGGCGATTGACAGCAGCGAGATTTGCTGCATAGCGGTCGGCACTCCGATGGGAGAAGACGGCAGCGCTGATTTGCAGCATGTTCTGCAGGCAGCTCAGGATATAGGCAAAAATATGACGCACTATATGATTATAGTAAACAAGTCAACCGTGCCGGTAGGAACAGCGGATAAAGTCAGAGATGCTGTCAAAGGCGAGTTGAGCAAAAGGAAGGTTGAAATCCCATTTGATGTTGTGTCAAATCCTGAATTTCTTAAAGAAGGAGCTGCTGTTGAAGATTTTATGAGGCCCGACAGGGTTATCGTCGGTGCGGATAATCCGAAGGCGCTTGAGAAGATAAAAGAACTTTATGCGCCGTTTACAAAAAGCCACGAAAGGTTTATTGCTATGGATGTAAGAAGCGCTGAAATGACGAAATATGCCGCAAATGCAATGCTTGCCGCAAAGATATCTTTTATGAATGAAATAGCCAATATCTGCGAGAAAGTGGGGGCTGATGTTAATAAGGTCAGGGTAGGGATAGGAAGCGACAGCAGAATAGGATACAGTTTTATATACCCGGGCTGCGGATACGGCGGAAGCTGTTTCCCTAAGGATGTAAGGGCGCTGGAAAGATTAGCGACAGAAAATAAATATACAGCCAAGATGCTCAGGGCGGTTCAGGAAATAAATGAATCTCAGAAATTAGTCCTTATCCGGAAGGTTATAAAAATATTCGGTGAGGATTTAAAAGGGCATGTATTTGCTGTTTGGGGGTTGTCTTTCAAGCCTGAGACAGATGATGTAAGAGAGGCGTCAAGCGTAACTATAATCCGCGAACTTGCAAAACGCGGGGCGAAGATAAAGGCGTATGACCCAAGGGCAATGAATGCGGCTAAGGAGTACTATCTCAAGGACTTAAAAAACATAGAGTATGCTGATTCCAAATATGCTGCATTGTCAGGCGCTGCTGCGCTGCTGCTTGTTACGGAATGGAAGGAGTTCAGGAGCCCGGACTTTGATGAGATTGCAAGGCGTCTGAAGAATAAGATTATTTTTGACGGAAGGAACCAGTATAGCAAAAAAAAACTTAATGTGATAGGATTTGAATACTTTCAGATAGGAGTTGGCGAATGATGGGGATAAAAATAACAGAACGGCCGCATACTATTTGCATTAGCTGTGAAAGGAGATAATAATGTCAGAGATGAATGTAAGAGAAGATGAGATAAATCTGTATGATTATTGGAAGGTAATTGTAAAAAGAAAATCCCTTATCATAGGATTATTTCTTGTCGCTGTTCTTGCGTCAGCGGTAATAAGCCTTTCAATGCCAAAGATATACAGGGGAGAGCTTGTGCTGAAATTGCCGGTACTAACACCGGTACTAACAGCGAAAGAACTGTTAGTTGTTATTGGCAAGATTGATGCAGAAATAATTTTACCAACAACGCACTATTTAGTATCAGATGTAAAATTAGATACCCTGAAAGATTCTACAGACAAACTCAGGTTAACCATTGAGGCAAAAAATACGAATGACATATCTGTTGCAATGACGGGATTTGTTGCATATTTAAATAACCTCTCTTTAATAAAAGAGCCTGTGGAACGAGAGAAAGAAAAAGTCGCCAAGCGGTTAAAAGATATACCACGCTTAATAAAAAATCAATCGGACTTAATAAAGGAGTATGATTCATTTGCAAAAATGTATGATAGAAAACTGGAAAAAGGAGAACTGTCTATTATCAATCTCGTGCCTGCTGATTTTAAACAAAGGGCTATGGATTTAGATAATACAAGGCGTTCTCTTGTTGAAGAAGCTAAAGAAGATATGGAGAATATTACCGGCGTTTCACTTGTCGGCAACCCATATATTTTCAAAACACCTGTGAGTCCGAATATAAAGAAAAATATTATCCTTGCAGCAGTAGCGAGTCTTGCTGCAGGGATATTGCTGGCTTTTTTAGTAGAGTACATAGAAAAGGCAAGAAATAAATAGTGTCATCTGCAAAGCAATAAGCCCTTGGAATATATCCCGCTAAGGATAGAATCATAAGCTGAAAGTAAAGAGATAGCACTTGCAGCAGAAGCGTTAAAAGATGATCAATGAAGATATATTCAGGGAGTATGACGTGCGAGGGGTTGCAGGAAGAGATATTGACAGAGATGTTGCTGTTTCAATAGGCAAGTCATTTGCCCGCCTCTTAACGGCTTCCAATTCAAATGCAAAGTGTGTAAGCGTAGGAAGGGATGTCAGGCTTAGTTCAAATGATTTGTCTTCAGGGATAATAGAAGGAATTGTCTCTTCAGGCATAGATGCTTATGACATAGGAACATGTCCCACTCCTCTTCAGTATTTCTCTATTTTCCATCTGAATTTAGACGGTGGCATAATGGTCACGGGCAGTCATAATCCGCCGGAATATAACGGATTTAAAATTAGCATCGGAAAGGAGACTATTTATGGCAAGGACATTCAAAAACTGAAAGAGATAATAGCAGCAGGGCCAAAGCCAAGGGCGGAGAAAGAAGGAAAGGTAGAAAAATACGATATTGTCAGCCCGTATAAGGACTACATGCTCAGTGAATTTTCTTATCTTAATGATTCAAAATATAAAAGATTTAAAGTAGTAGTAGATGCAGGCAATGGCACAGCAGGCATGGTTGTCCCGGAGATTCTTAGTAGAATTGGATGCGATGTAATGCCGCTTTATTGCGAGCCTGATGGAAACTTCCCGAATCACCATCCTGATCCAACGGTTGTTGAATATATACATGACCTGATTCATGAGACAAAAAAGTCAGGCGCGGATATAGGGGTAGGGTACGATGGTGATGCAGACAGGATTGGAGTGGTTGACAGAGACGGAAGGATTATATGGGGCGACCAGTTGATGATAGTCTTAAGCCGTGAATTATTAAAACGGAACAAAGGTGCAAAGATAATAGGAGATGTGAAGTGTTCGCAAGTGATGTTCGATGACATAAAAAGAAATGGTGGCACTCCGATTATGTGGAAGACAGGACACTCCCTTATAAAGCAAAAGATGAAGGAAGAAAATGCCCTTCTTGCCGGAGAATTCAGCGGCCACATATTTATTAAAGACAGATATTTTGGCTATGATGATGCAATTTACACCACATTAAGGCTTATAGAAATTATGAAAACCGCAGGAAAGGACATTAGAGAACTCCTATCAGATGTTCCAAAGATATGTCATACCCCTGAGATAAGAATTAACTGTTCTGATGACAAAAAGAAAGATGTGGTCGAACAGGTAGTCTCAAAATTTATAAAATACAAAGAAAATGGCAATGCTTTATATCATATCAGAGACATTAACACAATAGACGGCATAAGGGTTGTTTTTGACCAAGGATGGGGCCTTATGAGGTCAAGCAATACCCAGCCTGTTGTTGTAATGAGAATAGAGGCTGAGGATGAAGACAGCCTGAACAATTACAGGACATTTTTAGAAAAAGAGTTTGAACAGGCAAAGGTAAAGGCATAATGAAAGCATTAATCCTTGCAGGCGGTAGCGGCACAAGGCTCTGGCCATTAAGCAGAAAAAATTATCCAAAACAGTTTCTAAAACTGAATGGAGACCGCTCTCTTTTACAGCAGACAGTAGAGAGACTTTTAAGGACACTTCCTGCTGAGGATATTATTGTGATGACAAACAATGAATATAAGTTTCATGTTTTATCTGATTTAAATGCTTTGTCTTTGCCTATACCTTTACCTGCATCTAATATTATCCTTGAGCCTGTAAGCAGAAATACTGCGCCGGCTATAGCCCTTGGAATAAAATACTGTATGGAAAAGCTTGGATGCCATAAAGATGAAGTTATATTTATTTCGCCTTCGGATCATATTATTAAGCCTCTGGAGAGATTTGTCGAATATATAGGCACTGCTGAGAAGATAGCGAGGCAGGGGTATATAGTGACATTCGGGATAAAGCCAGAAAGGCCTGAGACAGGATACGGATATATAAAGGCAGGCAAAAGTATAGGAATGGGAGGCTACAAGGCAGAAGAGTTCACCGAAAAACCTAATAGTGAAACCGCAAAAAGATATTTGGAAGAAGGTAATTATTTTTGGAACTCAGGAATGTTCTCATTCAGTATCGGAACTATGCTCAGGGAGTTTTCAAAGCATACCCCCGCAATAAAGGAGATGCTTAATGGAAGCTTTGACGATATGATAGTTAACTTCAGTGAAATGCCGGATATCTCTATAGATTATGCGATAGCAGAGAAATCAGAGAAAGTAGCAATTCTCCCTATGGACATATACTGGAATGATATCGGTTCTTGGGATTCATTGTACGAAATTCTGGATAAGGATGAAATGGGAAATGTCAAAAAGGGCGATGTCATTGCAATAGACACAAAAAAATCTCTGATAATCGGCAATAAGAGACATATATCAATCATAGGACTGGATAATTGTCTTGTAGTTGAGACAGATGATGCTATACTCATTTCAAGAAAAGGAGAGGCGCAGAAAGTAAGGGATGTGGTAAATAGGCTCAAAAAAGAAAATAGAAAAGAGGCAGATGAGCATGTCACGACATATAGGCCATGGGGAAACTATACAGTGCTTGAAGAGGGAACAGGATACAAGATAAAAAGGATAGTAGTAAACCCTGGAGAGAAATTGAGCCTACAGATGCATAACCGAAGGTCGGAGCACTGGGTTGTTATAAAAGGAACCGCAAAGGTAACGACAGGGGACGCACAAATGATTATATATGAGAATGAGTCGGTTTATGTCCCCAAGTCAACATTGCATAGACTTGAAAATCCTGCCGAAATGCCATTGGAAATTATAGAAGTTCAAAACGGAGAATACGTCGGGGAAGACGATATTGTGAGATACGATGATATATATGGAAGATAATTAGATAGAAATTAATTCCCAGTGATTATTTATGAAACATCTTGAAAAAAGAAAAGATTGTCACAAGAACCCACGGATAGCTCTCTCGTCAACCTGTCTGGGCAATACTGATATAAAGTCACTATGCGAATATGCAGAAGTAAATAATATTCGCAGTATTGAACTTAGCGCTAACATTCCTTTTATATCCGACAAGGAGCTTGTCAAGACATTAGAAACATATACTGATAGAATCAATTTCTATATCCATAATTATTTCCCTGCGCCAAAAGATTCCTTTGTTTTAAATCTTGCGCATCCAGCTACACATGAAAGGTCATTGAAGCATTGTCTGAAGGCGGTTGATTTATGCTCTTCGCTTGGGATAGCGGTTTACTCTATCCATGCCGGAATGGCAATAAACCCCTCTGCTGACGACTTAGGGAAATCCTTATCACGCTACGCTCCTATTGATCTCAAAGAATCGCGAGATTTATTAACAACTGCATGTCATGAAATTGCCGGGTATGCTTTAGGCAAAGGTGTTCGGATACTTATTGAAAATAATGTTATAAATGAAGGCAACTGCCCTGAGAATGTAAATAGGCATTATCATTTTGCAGACCCTGCTGAGTCTGAGAAGCTCTTTACTCTTTTTTCCAATCCCAATATAGGGGTTTTGCTGGATGCAGGTCATTTGAAGGTCAATGCGACAAACCTTAATTTCAAGCCGCATAATTTTATTAATTTGTTCAGAGAAAAAATTAATGCTATACATCTTAGCGATAATGACGGAAGATACGATCAAAATCTTCCTATTGATGAACAGTCATGGTTTTGGCAATACCTGCCGTGGGAACAGCTTGAATATGTTTCCCTTGAAATTAAGGAATGTTCTTCCCATTTAATCAAGAAGCAAATAGGACTGATTGAAAAACAGCTATGCGGATATAAGGCGGTGACAGTTTAGGATAGAAATATGTGTCTATGACTGAGAACTGATAATTTTAAGATGGCAGAGAAAATAAAGATGTGGCGTATAAAAAATAGGATAATAGGGGAAGATCAGCCTGTATTTATAATAGCTGAGGCCGGCGTAAACCATAATGGAGACCTGGATATAGCGCACAAACTTATTGACGCTGCTGCCGAAGCAGGCGCCGATTCCGTAAAATTCCAGACATTTATAACTGAAGATCTGGTTTCTCTTGAGACTCCTTCCGCAAATCATCATATAGCGAATGTTAAGGAGACGCTTTCTCATTTTGAGCTCATTAAAAAACTGCAGCTTCCTTTTAGCGCTTTTCAGGAACTTAAGGTTCATTGTGAAGAAAGGGATATGATTTTTATTTCAACACCATATGACGTGCGCTCTGCCGAGTTTTTAATTGATTTAGGTGTTGATATCTTGAAGATTGCAAGCAGCGAGATGACTAACTATCCTTTGTTGGATGTCATAAGGCAGTCAAAAATTCCAGTAGTTATTTCTACGGGTATGAATTTCTGGAAAGAGATTGCCGAATCGGTCAATTTTGTAGGGGAATACAACGATAAAATCTGCGTCCTGAAATGCACCTCAAATTATCCGGCTTCAGCCGAAAGTATTAATTTGCGGGGAATCTCTAAGATTAAAGAGGCTTTTCCCGATTGCCTTGTAGGATTTTCAGATCACTCCGAGGGGGTCGAAATTTCGCTTGCGGCTTTAGGATTCGGCATATCTATGCTGGAGAGGCATTTTACTTTTGATAAAACATGGTGGGGGCCTGATCACAAAGCCTCTATGACACCAGCAGAGTTTAATCAGTTCATTCATGCTGTAAGAAAATCGGAAAAAGCCTTAGGAAGCATGGATTGGGATGTTCAAACCGAAGAACTGTCTCAACGGAATACGATGCAGAAAGGTATTTATGCCTCAAAAGAGATTAAAAGAGGTGAACCGGTAACGATGCAGAATGTTAAATTTTTGCGTCCCCCCCGCGGTATGAGCTTGAAAGAATTTTATTTCGAATTTTGCAATAAACCCGCTAAAGCCGATATAAGAACCGGACAAAATATAACACGCGCTTTTTTTGAAGATTAACTTATGAGAAAGAAAGTTGTTTTGATAGGCGCCGGTAAGCATGGCATAGTGGTTGCAGAAAAATTATTGCATTTGCCGGATTTTGAAATATGCGGGTTTATTGACAAGCATGGAGTCAAACTGCCTCAATTCATAGAAGACAAGGGATGTAAAGTTTTGGGTGATGATACACTGCTGCACGGATTAGATAAGGACATTAATATTCACCTTTGTCTGGGCGCAAATTCGATGGATACGAGGAAAGAATTGATTGGGGTAATCCGCAATTTAAAATTAAATGCCGTATCCGTTATCCATCCGTCGGCATACATAGCCGCTTCTGTTCATTTGGGAGCCGGAGTAACGGTTTTGGTTGATGCGGTAATAAATACAAATGCACAAATAGGTGACTTTTGTTGTATAAACACCGGTGCGATTGTCGAACATGATTGCATTCTTGGCGATAATGTTTTTATTCAACCGCGCAGTGTGCTTGCAGGAAACGTATCTATAGGTGAAGATTCTATTATTGGAATCGGCGCCGTTGTCCGGGAAAATATTAAAATAGGCAAGAATTGTTTCATCGGAGGCGGCGCATTTGTGTCCAAAGATATTCCGGACAACTCAATAGCCTACGGGGTTCCGGCAAAAATAGTCGGCATCAGAAAGAGCAGCAGCAAACATAAGAACTTGAAGGATTAAAAAATTAAAAAGGAGGCGATGAATATGAAGGTTGTGATTATAGGCGCTGGGACAACAGCGATGACGGCGGCTGATATTATCAGCGAAAGTCATAATTTTACGCTTGCCGGATTTATAGGCACTCGTGAAGAGGCAGAGAAGTTAGCCAATTCTAAAGTTTACGGCAACATACCCTTTTTGGGGGACCATTCAATTTTAAGCGAATTGAAAAGTACGGGTATAACAGGTTTCACCTCGGCTATTGGCGACAATCAAACAAGGGAACAGCGTTTTTATGAGGCGCTGCAGGCCGGTTTAGTTCCGATAAACGCCATATCGAGGAATGCAAGTATCAACCCCGACGTAGCTCTCGGCAGAGGGATAATTATTTCGCCGGGTGCAGTCCTTTCTCATGGAGTAACTTTGGAAGATAATATCATCATAGGCCCATCCGTGGTGATAGCAGTGAATTCCCAAATTGGCTCCCACTGCCATTTTTACTCCGGCGTTGTTGTTGATGGAGCGTGCACAATTGAGAAAAATGTAACACTGAAAGCCGGAGTAATTGTTGAAACAGGGGTAAAGATCGGGAAAAATCAGGACGTACCTGCGGGGGCAATCATAAGCAAGGATATGGAAAGACTTTATCGCAAGGAGATGGAATAATGGATAGAGCAGGCAAGGGGCCGCTGATGTTAGTTACCGGAGGCGCCGGTTATGTCGGCTCTACATTGATGCGTGATGCGTTGATAGCCGGTTACAGGGTCCGATGCCTTGATCTTCTGATATACGGAGGCAAATCAATAGTGGGACTGTTGAATAACCCAAACTTTGAATTGATAAAAGGGGACGTTAGAAATAAAGGCGATGTGGAAAAAGCATTAGAAGGGGTTGACGTTATCGTCCATCTGGCGGGTATTGTAGGTGACTTGCCGTGTCAGGCTGCCCCCAAGTCTGCCTACCAAATAAATTTCCACGGAACCGAATTGCTTGCAACTCTTGCAAAGAAAAAAAATATTAAGCCGTTTGTTTTTGGATCAACATGTTCTACTTACGGTATTGTAGACACAACGATTCCAGCCGACGAAATGAGGGAATTGAATCCGGTTTCATTATATGCAGAGACAAAGATCGATTGTGAAAAATTGTTGCTGTCTCTTAAAAGTGATTCTTTCCATCCGGTCATGCTGCGCTATGGAACTGCTTATGGGGTATCTTTCAGAACGCGATTTGATTTGCTGATAAACTCATTTGTATATGAGGCGTTAACTCATAATAAGATAGTTGTATTTGCCGCAAATATGTGGAGGCCGTATGTGCATGTGTCGGATGCCGCAGCCATCATATTAGAGGTATTAAAAGTTCCATCCGAGACACTTTCAGGAGAAATATTCAATGCAGGGGTGACGTCGCAGAACTTTAGAAAAGATGAAATAGTAAAAATAATTCAGGAATTTCTTCCTGATATAGAAGTTCACTTCGCTAACGAAATTGATGACAAAAGGAATTACAGAGTTGATTTTACAAAACTTGAACAAAGAATCGGATTTAAGCCTGCGAAGACCATAAGCGACGGAATTAGAGAGTTAATTTTTTGTTTCAAGAACAACATCTTAACGAAAGATGACTATGAATCTAACAGTCTGGAATATCTGAAAAAGTTTTTTGCAGAGCATGAAAAAACACTTGCAAGGTAAAGGCAATGAGTAAGACTACTATTCCATGGTCACAGCCTGAAATTAACGAAGAAGAGTTTAATCAGGTTATAGACTCTTTTAAATCCGGATGGCTGACTATGGGGCCAAAGGTGGAAAAATTTGAGCAGGCAATGGCTGAATATCTGAATGTGCCTTATGCTGTTGCCGTTTCCAATGGAACCGTGGCCTTAGACATCGGCTTAAAGATTTTAGGCATAGGTCCAGGAGATGAAGTAATAGTTCCGGCAATGACTTACATGGCTACGGCTGCTGCAGTGTCGTACCAGCATGCTGTTCCGGTTTTCGTGGATATTGACCCCCGGTCTTATAATCTGGATCCGTCAAAAATCAAAAGTGCGATCTCTCCCAAAACGAAAGGTATAATTTATATTGATTACGGCGGGAATCCCGCAGACTATGAAGGGCTAAAGGCAGTGGCAGGGAAACAGGGACTTTTTCTATTGCAGGACGCCGCCCAGTCTTTGGGTGCGTCATACAAGGGGTCTCATCTTGGCGCTCAGACTATGTTGTCTACCATGAGTTTTCATATGGCTAAAATTATGACAACGGTGGAAGGCGGAATGATATTTACACATAATCAGGATTATGCAAAGGAAGCCAGAATCCGCCGCAATCAGGGAGAATCCGGAAAATATCTTCATTCACATTTAGGCACAAATGCCAGAATGACCGACATCTCTGCTGCAGTAGGGTTGGCGCAGTTCGAAAAGCTGGGATATATGCTTCAAGAGAGGAAAAGGGTAGCCGATACCTACAACTCTTTTTTTGAAAGTCATACACGAATAAAAGTCATGAAATGCAGTTATCCTCAGTCAAGACACGCTTATTTCTTTTATCCTATTCTTGTGGATGATAGAGATAATTTAGCGCTTGAGCTCAGAAACAAAGGAATCGATACGAGGATAGCCTATCCCATGCCGGTATACGAGCAGGAAGTTTACAGCAAAAATAAGTCGTCTTACAGGGCTACTCCATGCCCGCTTGCAAAAGAGTTTACCAAAAAAGTCCTTAATCTGCCAATATTCCCTTCTCTGAAGGACAAACAGGTTGCCCAGATTGCAGAAGCAGTTTTGAGATTTGTTGAGAAATAAAAATTGTCATGAGAAATGATTTTACTTTCTGTGTAGCAGGCAGGGGTTCCATAGGCACAAGGCATATCAGGAATCTCAAAGCGCTTTCCTGCGGCAATATAATTAGTTTTTCGGAGTTATCCAATCCGCAAAAAGACGAAGAGTATAAGGTTAAATACGGCGTAGAAACATTTTGCGGCATTGATGAGATCAAAAGAAGAAAACCGGATGCTTTTATTATAGCCAACCCTACAGCTAAGCACGTAGAATATGCCTTAATTGCCTCTGGCATGGGAAGCCATATCTTTATGGAAAAACCTATATCTGACAGCATGGACGGTATAGACAGATTAAAGGATGAGGTCTTTAATGGGCGGCTGGTTTTTTTTATGGCAAATAATTTCAGATTTCATCCGATTTTTAGAAAGATTAAAGAATTAATAGAAGAAGAGCGGTTCGGGCGCATATTGTTTGCGCGTATTCAGGCTGGACAATATCTGCCTGACTGGCATCCATGGGAGGATTATAGAAAAGGCTATAGCGCCAGCAAAGAACTCGGAGGCGGCGTTGTTCTGACATTACAGCATGAGATTGATTATGCATATTGGCTTTTCGGCAGGTTTAAATCTATAAAATCCCATGTACAGAAAATAAGCGATATGGATATAGATGTTGAGGATATAGCCGCTGTTATTGTGGAAACAGAGAAAGGTTCCATTGTAGAGATACATCTTGACTATCTGCAACGGCCCGCTAAGAGAACGATACAGATACAGGGGACAAAAGGATCACTGGATTATCGGATGGGCGACAGATACCTGAAATTCTATCATTTTGAGAATCAAGCGGAAGAAACAATTCTTGATATTGACGGCTATGACAATAATGAAATGTATATAGAGGAAATGAAATATTTCATCAAATGTATATCAGGGGAAGAGAATACAATTAGCGGGATTACGGATGGGGTATATGTTTTGGATTCCTGTCTTAAGATAAAGAACGGCTTTAAAATATGAGTATTCTATGTACAATATGCGCAAGGGGAGGATCTAAAGGTGTTCCCAAGAAAAATATCAGAGTATTGCATGGTAAACCACTTATTGCCTATACCATAGAGCTTGCCCTTGCGTGTCCTCAAATAAGCCGCGTGGCTGTTTCTACCGACTCAATAGAGATAGCCGGTGTTGCGAAAGAATTCGGCGCAGAAGTTCCTTACATTAGGCCTTCTCATCTCGCTACAGACGAATCATCCAAACTGCCTGCCATACAACATCTTGTCAGACATTATATTGAAGAGATGAAATTTGTGCCTGATTATGTAGTAGATCTGGATCCCACTTCTCCACTGCGGACTATGGAAGATGTAAAACAGTGCATAGATTTAATTATGAGTGATCCTGAATGCGACTCTGTTATTACAGGGTATAAATCTAATAAAAACCCCTATTTTAATATGGTGGAACTCGACCATAACGGCTTTGCCATTCTAAGCAAAAAACCGGAGGGTAAGGTGGTTAGAAGGCAGGATGCGCCCGTGGTTTATGCTATGAATGCGTCGGTTTATGCATGGAAGACCGATATTTTATTTCAGCGGGAGGATATTATTTCAGGGAGGACTAAATTTATTGAAATGCCTGATGACAGGTCAATAGATATAGACAGCGAAATTGATTTTAAACTTGTGGAGTTAATAATGAAAGAGAGGCAGAACAAATGATATTTCCTGAGAGATTTTTATTGAGCGGTAGAACTGCTGTCGTTACAGGTGGAGCAGGATTGATAGGAAAAGCATTGTGCCATGCCCTGGCTGAAGCAGGTGCAAAAGTTTTTGTTGCGGATACTAATAAAGAGTCCGGAGAAAAAGTTGCTTCTGATATTAAAAAGGATGGGCTTGATGTTGATTCTATCGGATTGGATATCACGAACCAAAGTTCAATAAAAAAAACTGTAAGCAAAATAATAAAGAAGTGCGGGAAAATAGATATATGGATTAATAACGCTTATCCGAGGACATCGGATTGGGGCAATAAGTTTGAGGATATTAAGGCAGATTCATTAAGAAAGAACGTTGATATGCATATGAACGGATACTTTATGTGCTGTCAAAATGTTCTTGAAGAGATGAAAAAGAAGAAAAAAGGGGTGTTAATAAATATAGGTTCTCATTATGGCGTGCTTGGACCGAATTTCACGATTTATGAGGGGACAAAGATGACGATGCCTGCTGCTTATTCCCTCATAAAAGGCGGCATAGTAAATTTTTCAAGATATTTAGCTGCTTATTATGCTCCATATAATATAAGAGTAAATGCTGTCTGTCCCGGAGGAGTATTTAATAATCAACCGCCAAAGTTTGTAAGAAAATATAAGAAACTTGTTCCATTGAATAGAATGGCAACCCCGAATGATATAGCGGGTCCCATATTATTTCTTTGCTCAGATGCGGCAGATTATATTACAGGGCAGGTTGTAATGGTTGATGGCGGATTATCAGCGTGGTAGTGGTAGGCGCAAGATTATGAGTAATATCAGAATAATACCTCGTTTAGACATTAAAGGCCCCAACTTGATAAAGGGGATACAGTTTGACGGCAATAGGGTTTTAGGCACTGCCGAGGAATTTGCTGAGATATATTACAGGGCAGGCGCGGACGAATTAATTTATCAGGATGCTGTCGCAAGTCTTTACAGGAGAAATAGCCTATTCGAAATAATAGAGCGGACTGCAAAAAAGATTTTTATTCCTCTTACTGTTGCAGGAGGCATCCGTTCCATTGAGGATATACGCAGCATACTAAGGGCAGGGGCCGATAAAGTGGCGATAAATACTGCGGCGATTGAAAATCCCCAATTGCTCTATGAGGCTTCAAAAATATTCGGCTCCCAATGTATTGTGAGTTCCATGGAAACCTTTAGAAAAGATGACGGCAGATATGAAGTTTGGGTGGATTATGGGAGAGAACCAAGCGGAGTAGATGCAGTTGAATGGGCAAGAAAAGTTGAAGATTTGGGAGCAGGAGAAATACTTTTGACGTCAATAAATAGAGATGGAATGGGAAACGGTTTCGATATCGAGTTGATAAATAAAATTTCTACTATGGTGTCAATACCTGTTATTGCATGCGGCGGAGCCGGTAATAAGAATGATTTCGTGAAGGCAGTTAAAGAAGGCGCCGCTGATGCTGTGGCAGCAGCTTCAGTCTTCCACTATTATTATGCAATGCCAAAGGATGGATATACCATGCAATTTAATGAAAGGGCACTCCGTATGGGAAGACATATTGATGCCGGCAATATTGATTTCTTGAGAAACGGGTACGGAGGGCAGAAGGCTATAATGGTAAATCCGTGTTCTATTGTTGAGACAAAGAGAGAACTGGCTAAATTCGGTATTAGCACAAGAATAGAAGAAGATTCCATATTATGATGATTGCATATCCGAAATCGTTGATGGACAAGTTATGAATAGCAACATGCCTTTTACTCTATGGATTATGGGACCGACATCTGCCGGTAAAACTACAATTGCGAATAAATTAATGAAGCAGCTTTCTGAATTAAATGTGACGGCATTGCATTTTGATGGTGATGAAGTGAGAGAATTATTCGGACCATCACATGGTTTTGCAAAGGAAGATCGTTTGCTTGTAGTAAAGGCATTAGTGCACTTTGCAAATAAGGCGATAAGTTCAGGGATTAGTGCAGTAGTATCTGCGCTAACTGCCAATGAAGAGTCTCGTCAATATGTATATAATAACGCATCAAATCTTATTGTCTGCTATATTAATTGCGGGATTGAGGTCTGTATAAATAGGGATCCAAAAGGCCTTTATAAAAAAGCCTTAAACGGAGAAATACATAGTCTTCCCGGCGTTAACTCTCCTTATGCGTCTCCCGATAAATATGATTTTATAATTGATTCCGAACATTATGCGGCGTATCAGTGTGTGGAGCAAATTCTTAAAAAACTTCAAGGGCTGAATGTGCTAAGGAAATGGTAAAAAGCAGTACTGTTATAGTAGATTATGGACTTGGGAACCTTTATAACCTTAGAAAGGCATTCCAAAAAGCAGGCAGCGACGCAGTTATAAGCGACAGGAAAAGCGATATTATAAATGCAGATAAAATTGTGCTGCCTGGCGTCGGCGCGTTTTCGGCGGGGATGGAAGGACTCCGGAGGAAGGATTTGATTGATACCCTAAAGGATTTTAAAAAAAGCGGCAGATATATTTTGGGAATATGCCTCGGGATGCAGATGCTTATGACTCGAAGCGAGGAAAACGGCATTCACAGCGGATTAGACTTGATAAAGGGAAATGTAAAAAGGTTTGATATGCCGAGAGAGAGAGGTTTTTTCAAAATACCGCATTACGGCTGGTCTGCTGTTGCCATGCCGGATGCAAATAACGGGGTTAAAGAAAATCCGTGGCAGCATACTGTTTTAAACGGAATAAAAAATAATTCTTATTTTTATTTTATTCACTCATATTATGTTGTCCCTGATGATGCCGCGCATATTATCGGTGTTACACAATATGGGCATGATACTTTTACATCGGTGATAAAACAAGAAAATATCGCTGCTTGTCAATTTCATCCGGAACTAAGCGGTGAGACAGGCATCCGCCTTCTCAGGAATTTCGTTGCAAATAAAGATTAGAGAATATTAATATGGCGCTTAAACTATCGCTCGACACACAGATGCCGGAATTACCCAAAAATGTAGTTTTCTGTAGAAATTGTGTTACATCAAATCAGAGACCGCGCATAGGATTTGATGAGAATGGGGTATGCTCTGCATGTCAGTGGGCATACGAAAAGGATCATGTAGTTGACTGGGATTTGAGGGAGAAAGAACTTAAAGCGCTGCTTGATAAGCATAGAAGCAAAGACGGCAGTTTTGACGTTATTGTTCCGGGCAGCGGCGGAAAAGACAGCGGATTTGTTGCGCATCAGTTGAAGCATAGGTATGGCATGCATCCGCTTTGTGTAACGTGGTCGCCGTTTGAGTGGACAAATATCGGGTGGAAAAATTTAAAAAATTTTGTTGCATCCGGATTCAGCAATATAACAAGTCAGCCCGACGGCCAAATACACAGGAAGCTTTCCATGTTGTCTTTCGAGTTGATAGGCGATGCATGGCAGCCGTTCACATATGGTCAAAAGGCATGGGCGTTTCATATCGCCGAAAAGTTCAACGTGCAGTTAATATTTTGGGGTGAAAACGGCGAAGTCGAGTATGGCGGTTCAACGCAGTCTAAGAATGAACCAAAAGAGAATCCGGCGGTGTGGGAAAAACAGTATTTCAGGGGTACCACGGTAGATAAACTGGTTAAAATTGGCTTGGAAAGAGGCATATTCGGCAAGGAAGAAATAAGCGATAATACTTTACAATGGTATAAATCACCTCCGCCTGAACGGCTTGTGGAGAAAGGGATAGAAATACATTGGTATTCATATTATCAAAAATGGACGCCGCAGGAGAATTTTTATTACTGTGTTAAGCATACCGGATTTAATACAAACGACGAAGGAAGAACTGAATCCACTTATACAAAATATGCAAGCCTGGATGATAAACAGGACGGGTTCCACTTTTATCTTGGGTATATGAAGTTTGGGATGGGCAGGGCGACCCGGGATGTCGCACAGGACATAAGAAGACATCATATTACAAGGGAAGAAGGGGTAGCCCTTGTTCGCAGATACGATGATGAGTTTCCCAAAAAACACCTTAGATGGTTTCTGGATTACCTGAATATAACCGAAGAGACTTTCTGGGAAGTTATGGATTTCTGGAGAAAGCAGTCTAATGTTTGGAAAAAAGAAAATGGAACGTGGAAATTAAAAAAGGCGGTTTATGATGAAGGCGAATAAGCGCAAAGTCTTTTTTGTCGGCGAAAAACCTTTAGTAAAAAAACTTGTTCTCTTAGACGGTTTTGCCCGAGCCGGCAAATTCTTTGCTGGCAAAATTATCTCCAATCTTAAAAAAATGGACTATTTCCAGGCAGTATACGCACTGGAACAAATCCCCTTTCTTTACCGGTTGGATACTATTACGGAGGATGCTGCCATTGCGCTGATTCGAAAAATAGTTGATGAACACGCTTACAATATAAGAATAGGGCGCAATCTCAATTTACGCTATGGTGATGCATCTTCTCTATTTAATTCGTACGAGGTTGATGAGTATATACGCAGAAGCATGAATCAATTTGGCGAAATCAATCTTACTGCCGATAAGATTATCGACTCTTTTTGGAAAGGCAATCGCTACTCTTTGTTCGTAGTCCATGAAGTGCTTCCTAATATGCAACTGTTCTTTAAAGCATACCCTGCCTTGAAAATTATTGAATTAATCAGGCACCCTGTTGATGTCATACATTCGTGGTATCTGCGCGGCTGGGGCCGCAGATTTGGCTTGGACCCCCTTAGTTTTATCCCTGTCATCAACGGTAATAAAGGGCCGATACCGTGGCATGCCTATGAATGGAGAAAAGAATATGAAGCAAGTTGCGAAGCGGACAGGGTAATAAAAGGCGTCGCAGCATTAACTGAGATGTGTGAGCAAACATACCAGTCCCTTAGTGCAAAACAGAAAAGACAAATACTCTTTGTCAGGTATGAAAATGTTGTGGAAAATACTTATGCTGAGATTGAAAGGATATGTGCCTTTTTGAATACTGAACCATCCGGAGGCATGCCGGTTATCATGGCAAGAGAAAAATGTCCCGGAAAAATTTCTTTAAATGAGCGGGCACGAAAGATATCTGATCTTAAAAAAAATGCCGACAAAAAAGCGTTTGAGCTTATGATGAAGCTATCCGATGATTACGAGGCCAAAGAGAATATCTACAAAATCGTTGGTGAGAAACTATCTAAAAAAGAGGAGCTAAATCGGTGAAGAAAATTTTGGTGACGTTAGGCCCCGCTTCAATGAAGGGAGAAGTTATAAAAAAAATGGCCGAATACGGGGTTAATTTATTCCGGATTAACCTCTCACATACGGTTCTGGATGATATTGAAAAATATATAAAGCTCATAAAAACTAATACTGATGTCCCCATCTGCCTTGACAGTGAGGGAGCTCAGATACGGACTCAAGAGATAAAAGGCGGATCTGTATATCTTCAGGAAAACTCAATGGTGAAGGTGCATTATGCCACAGCTATGGGTGATGCTGAAAATATTTCATTTTCACCGGACGGAATAGCTGTTCAATTTGACGTTAATGATGTTATAAAGATTGATTTTAATTTGGCGGCTATCCAAATTGTTGAAAAAAATAAATCCTATTGCTTAGGAAAAGTAATAACGCCTGGAGTTATAGGAAGCAATAAGGCCGTAGACGTAAATAGAGATATTCCACTGCAACCCTTTACTGAAAAAGACAAGCAGGCAATTGAAATCGGAAAAGAAATGGGAATTAAAAACTATGCCCTTTCATTTGCAAATTCGAGGGCAGATGTAATGCAATTCAAAACGCTTACAGGGAAAGAAACAAGTATAATTTCTAAAATAGAAAGCAAACACGGGTTGATGAATTTGAAGGATATCTTGGATGAAAGTGATGCAATATTGATAGATCGCGGTGATTTATCCAGGCAAATACAAGTTGAAAAAATACCTTTTTTGCAGAGAAGAATTATATCAATAGCGCGGATAATGGAAAGGCCGGTATATGTGGCGACTAATTTATTAGAGTCTATGACCAAGAGCCAGGTTCCCACTCGTGCAGAGGTGAATGATGTGGTCAGCACAATTTTAATGGGAGCAGACGGTTTAGTGCTCGCTGCAGAAACCGCTATAGGAGAACATCCGGTACATGCGGTTGAAATGATTAGAAACATTATTTCGCTATGCGGGAAATGGACTGTTAACACGAATATTAATGAAGTCTTGGATATGTGAAGTGGGTGCCTACGACTTAACTTTTTTCGCTGTTGCCGACCCTCACATTAATTTCCCGGATACACAGAATGCAATCCGTCTCGCAAAGGATTCAATAAAGATATTTCAGGATACGATGGGCGAGATAGAGAAAGCGAAGGCTAAAGCGGATGCGGTTGTATTCGTAGGTGATGTTATGGAAGCGCGGGATTATGGCATGCCGCATCTGGAACTGGTTTACGGGTTAATGTCTAAGATATCTCTTCGTTGGTTAATACTGATGGGCAATCATGATTCGCGATATAGATCAACACTTGATGAGTATGAGAAGATAGATTTTGCAAGAAAATTTAAGGGGCACGGGCCTGACGGCAAAGTGGCATATTGGCAGCATGACGTGCCTGGCAAAACGATTACCTTTATCGGACTGGATACTTCGCTGGTTGGCACGTCGGGCGGAAGCATTGACAGTGCACAAAAAGAATGGCTTGAGAATACGTTAGATACGCTTGCCCCTGATAGGATAGTTATTATTTTTATGCATCATCCGGCGGTAATTTTTGATGATATTATTTTTAGCAATGAGGATCTGCACGTGTATTTTATTGACAATCACCACGAGCTGAGGGCCTTATTCGAACAGTATAGAATGATAAAGGCGGTTATTTCAGGCCATACCCATGTGTGCCGTCATTTATTGTTAAATGGAATCAATTACATCTCACTTCCTTCAATCAATACCTGGCCTAATATGTATACTGAATTTAACATCAGCAAGGACAAGCTTATATTTAAAAACATACCGATTTCCGATAAAGCTAAAGCAGAGGAAGCGATGAATAATTTATTCGGCGAAGACTCTGCATGGCTTAAGTATTTTTATAACGACAAGGATGCCCTGAAAACCTACTTTATGAATGGTCATAAAGAGGGAATAATTTATTTTGATAGATAAAGCGAGGTAAAAATGAGAATCTTATTGGTGGTTTACGATAATGATATGTATATAAATACATTTCCTATTTCTCTGGGATATATTGCAGGGATTCTTAAGAAAGGAGGATACGATGTTGAGATATACAATCAGGATATGCATCACTATCCTGATGAGCATTTAACAGCATATCTGGACCAGAATTATTTTGATGTGGTCGGAGTGAGTGTAGTAGCAGGCTATTATCAATATAGAAAACTTTTAAAAATCTCTGATGCAATAAATAAATCAAAGCGCAGGCCATTCTTTGTTATGGGAGGGCACGGGCCAACCCCCGATCCGGAATTTTTCTTAAAGAAGACGTCCGCGGACGCTATTGTCATGGGAGAAGGGGAGGTAACAGTTATTGAATTAATGAAAGCGCTGACAGATAAAAGAGCCTTGTCTGAGATTAAAGGCATTGCATTTCGTGACGGGGACAAGATATTTGTCAACGAAAGAAGACCCTTAATAGAAGATATAAATACGATTCCGTTCCCGGCATATGAGCTGTTTCCTGTTGATTATTATAAATTGAAGAGAGTGCCTCACGCATCAAATGCCGATTTCACAATGGATGTATTATCGGGCAGGGGCTGCACCTTTAAGTGCAATTTTTGTTATAGGATGGACGTAGGATTCAGACCGAGAAGTAATGAGAGTATTATTGAGGAAATTAGACTTTTAAAGCGAAATTACAACATTACATACATTGTGTTCCAGGATGAACTTTTAATGTCATCTATAGAGAGGACTATTGCTCTCTGTGAAGATTTCATAAATGCTAAATTAAATATTAAATGGAACTGTCAAGGAAGGTTAAATTATGCGAAGCCGGAAGTCTTGAGCCTTATGAAAAAAGCGGGCTGCGTATTCATTAATTATGGGATTGAAGCAATGGATGACAATGTATTGAAAAATATGAAAAAGGGATTAGTAACAAAACAGATTGTTGCAGGTATTGAAAATACAATTGAGGCAGGCGTAAGCCCTGGATTTAATATTATATTCGGCAATATAGGTGACAGCAGGGAAAGCTTAAATAAGGGGGTTGAGTTTTTATTAAAATATGACGATGGAGCTCAACTGAGAACTATCAGGCCTGTGACTCCTTATCCGGGCTCGCCGCTTTATTACTATGCTATTGAAAAGGGGCTTCTTAAGGGTATTGAGGATTTCTATGAAAACAAGCATATTAATTCAGACCTGCCGACTGTAAATTTTACGGATATGAGTGATGAAGAATTTTGCCGTTGCCTGTTAGATGCAAACACACGATTGCTTAATAACTATTTTCAGAAAAAAATATCAACTGCTTTAGAGCAGGCCAGAAGGCTATACCTTGAAAGAGACGCTCAATTCAGAGGTTTTCGCCAGACCTGATAACTTTATCCTGAGAGCAAAGTAACGCACACTTCTTTAATTATGACTAATCCCGAAGTCAGCAATGACAGTATAAATAAGATTGTAAATATCAGTGATAATGACGACAGGTCGCCATTAGTAGATAAGATAGATGAGATAGTCAGCGACCTTGCAGCCAAAATATTCGATCGGATTAAAGAGCGAGTTGTATATAAAGATTTTTCAGCAGCAATCGGCAGCGATAAGATACCGTTTTATTTTCAGGGACGGGTAAGAGCGGAAATAAAACCCTACATTATAAAGATGCTGGAAAATAGAAGCGTATATATACCTGAAAAACATATTTTCCTGTTGCTAAGAGAACTTTTAGAGTCATACGGAATTACTATGGAGAAACATTCAAATTTATCAGGGATTCTTGAGCTCGGCTCTCTATCTATAAGAGAATTTTTTAAAAGGAAGAGGCTATTGATTGCAAATATCTGGAACAGGCTGTGGCACGATCGCACATTTAAGGGTGCGTATGAGACCAATCCCATGATAGGTGTTTATCTTTCTGAAGGTATTGACACAGGGAAGAAATCCGATATACACTGGCTTCCTCAAAGCCATATAGAACCCGATAGGGTTTTGCTGTTTATACATGAAAATTCTCTTGAAAAAAAGTATGGCTTATTTGTCAGGCCAAATAAGCCCCTGCTAAAAGAATTAAAGGCATCGCCATTCAGATGGGTTTTTATCCCACAAAAGATGTTGACAGGTATGTATAAAGGTGTATGGGCGCCAAAGAAGATAAAGCTTCCCAAATGGGTACATGCATTAGATGAAAAAGTATCGGATGGGCTTGATAAGTGGATTTTTAATATTTGTAAAGAACTGCTGTGTGAAATTGATTTTTGGAAGTCTTTTCTTGAGGAATTTAACGTAAAGATTCTCTACTATTCAGGAGAAGGTTCTACAACGGTTATCGCTCAAGGCATAGCATTTGATGTTTTAGGAGAGAAAAGCGGGTTTACAGTTGGCAAGCAGCGTTCAGACATCGGACATTCATTAAGAGTATTAACGGCATATCATACTAAGGATGTAGTATTTACATGGAACAGCAGGAATCCGGAATATTTCAGGCAGCCGTATAATAGAGTTTGTTCGCAGATAGTGGCCGGGCATCCGAATGACGCAAATTTTTTACAGCATGATGGAGAAATGAAAAAAACTAAGGAACTATTTAAGAGAAACGGAGCTGCTTTTATAATTGCTTTATTTGATAGCGGGCATGGGAGTCAATATCACTATAATTTTTCATCTGCTGAAATGGAGATGGTGTATACACGATTTTTAAACTGGGTGTTAGAGGAAAATACACTTGGCCTGGCAATCAAATCAAAGAAACCATATATTTTAGAAACACTGCCTAATATACGTTCCCTATTGAAAAGCGCAGAAGAGACGGGACGGTGTATCCGGCTTCCATTTAGTTATTTCCCTTCTACTACTGCCCAGATAGCAGATATGGTTGTGGGTTTAAGCATATCTACTGCCGCGACAGAGGCAGTTATTGCCGGGAGTAGAGGCATCCATTATCACAGTAAATTTCCACGGACACATGAATATTACAAGTGGGGATATGGGAAATTAGTTTTTGACGATTTAGATTTGATGATGAAGGCCCTTAAGGGATATAAAGCCGATAAAAGTTCTAATCCCGAATTGGGCGATTGGACGCCCTATCTTGATCTCATTGACCCCTTCAGAGACGGCAGGGCAGGCGAACGGATGGGGACATACTTTAAGTGGTGTCTTGAAGGCTTTGACGCGGGGCTAAATCGAAATGATGTAATAAAGCAGGCAAATGAAAAGTATGCTTCCAGATGGGGAGACGATAAGGTTATAAAAGCTGCAGATATATGGACAAAGTCAATATAACAATTATCGGAGCCGGCGTGGTCGGTTTGGCTATTGCTGCAGAATTATCAAGACAATATACGGATATTGTCGTTCTTGAGCAGCATGGTCAATTTGGACAGGAGATAAGCAGCCGTAACAGTGAAGTGATTCATTCAGGCATCTATTATCCGCCGCATTTTTTGAAAACTAAATTATGTGTAGAAGGAAGAAATCTCTTGTATGAGTTTTGCGATAAGTTTGCAGTGCCATATTCAAAGATAGGAAAGCTTATTGTAGCTTCAGAACAATCAGAAATAGATCACTTGTATGAACTTTACCAAAAAGGGTTGCAGAATGGCGTAACCGGTTTAACTCTGATTGAAAAAAAAGAAATTAATACAATGGAACCATCCTTAAATGCCCTATCCGCTATTCATAGTTCAGAGACGGGAATTATTGATTCACATTCTTTGATGAAAAGACTTCATGATGATGCAACATCAAACGGTGTATTGTTTTCTTTCAACAGTAAGGTCAATTTTATTCAAAAAGAACGGAAGGGTTTTGTTATTGGTATTGAAGATGATGACTTCAAGGTTATGTCGGCAATGGTTATAAACTCAGCCGGACTTGCATCCGATCGTGTAGCGGCACTGTCAGGCATCGATATTGATACAAACGGCTACCGCATAGAATACTGCAAGGGGTCATATTTTTCCTATTCCAAGCCTTCTCCTGTCCGGCGGCTTGTATACCCTCTGCCAAACAGCAACCTTTCAGGCTTGGGAGTTCATGCGACATTAGATCTCAGTGGGCGTTTGCGTTTTGGCCCGGATGCGGAATACATAGACAGTATTGACTATAAGGTTAAACAGGACAAGCGCGATGTATTCTATCAAAGCGCAGCAAAGATAATTAATGGTCTTGATAAGAATGCTTTTATTCCAGACATGGCAGGAATTCGTCCGAAAATTAAGGGAGACGGATTGAACGATTTTATTATAAAGCACGAAATAGATAAAGGGCTGGAAGGACTGATTAGTCTTGTTGGCATAGAATCTCCAGGACTTACCGCATGCCTTAGTATTGCAAAGCATGTGCATAACACAGTTGAGCGTTTTTTAAACTGATGCTGCGCATCGCAGTTGATATAAGAATCTATAATAATTTTTATTTAAAAGTGGAGGGTTAATGAATATACTGCTCATAAATATATGCCTAAGGAAAGAGCCGGCGATAAAACTATTCCCGATAGGGTTGGGATATATTGCTACGGCAATAAAAAATGCCGGTTTCGTTTTTGATTTGTTAGATATTGACGCCCACAGATATACAGATGAACAAATAGAAGACTTTATCAGGAAGAAAAAATATGATGTAATTTGCATGGGCTGTGTAGTTACCGGATATAAAATAGTCAAGACACTTGCAGCTATTGCCAGGAAATATCACCCGCATTCAAAGATTGTGGTAGGAAATTCTGTGGCTACATCAATCGTTGACACATTACTTACAAGGACAGAGACGGATATTGCCGTGATGGGAGAAGGTGACGAAACTATTGTTGATCTTCTTAAAGCTTTGGCCGAATCAAAATCTCTTGATGAAGTCAGGGGTATTTGTTTTATTAAAAACGGCAAGTTATTCCATACCGGTGCCCGTCCTGTAATCAAAGATATCTCTTCATTGCCGTTTATTGACCGCTCAATCTTTGACACAGAGATTTATATTGACAGTTGCAGAAAGAGAGTTAATGAGCCTGCGCCCATCCCAAGAGATGAGATAAGGGCGCTTCAAGTCAGCACGGCAAGGGGATGCATAGCAAAATGCACTTTTTGTTATCACAATTTTCAGGGCACTCCCTTTAGATTCAGGACTGCGGAGTCAATAATAAAAGAAATAAAGCACCTAATCAAGGAATACTCCTTAAACTATATCTTTTTCTGGGACGATTTAACTTTTGGATCAAAAAACCAAGTTTTAGAGTTTTCGCAAAAGGTTCTTGATGAAGGAATCAATTTCTACTGGATAGCAAATTGCAGGGCGAATCTTTTTCAAAGCGATGAGGATATTTTTATCATAGAAAAAGCCAAAGAAGCAGGATGTGCCGGGTTAACTTATGCCCTTGAATCAGCAGACCCTTTAATCTTGAAAGATATGAATAAGAATATCACGGTTGAACAGTTTTCAAAACAATCAAGTTTAATTAAAAAAGCCGGCATCCCTATCTGGACGAGTGTAGTATTCGGGTATCCCAGAGAAACCCCTGAAACGATAAGAAGAACTTTTGACGTATGCATAGAGAACGAGATTTTCCCTTCTGCCGGATATCTTCAGCCATATCCCGGCAGCAAAATCTACGATTACGCCGTGAAAAATGGCTTTATTCGAGACGAAGAAGAGTATTTGCTTAATTTAGGCGACAGGCAGGATTTAAGGCTAAATATGACTAATATGAGTGACGAAGAGTATGCATCACACATTCTTGAAGGGTTGAAACAGTGCAATGAAAAATTAAATGTCGGCCTGAATGTTGACAGCTTAATTAAAACTCAATACTTCAGAGCCAAGGGGAAATGATACATTCCTCCGGAAATAATTAAAGCAAGAGACATATCGCGGACATAGAAAGTATTAATGGAAACTATAATTCTTGCAGGCGGTTTCGGGAAGAGGCTTCAGAGTGTGATAAGTGATATGCCTAAGCCAATGGCAGATATAAATGGAAGGCCCTTCTTATCGTTTCTATTGGATTATTTAATAAACCAGAAAGTAAAGAAGGTTTTGCTTTCGGTTTGCTACAAGCATGAGGTTATAGAAAAGTATTTTGGATTTAAATATAAAGACATTGAAATTGAGTATATACTTGAGAAAGAGCCTTTGGGGACAGGCGGAGCTGTTAGGGAGGCTTTAAAATGCGCCAAGAACAACGATGTTGCAGTAATAAACGGCGACACATTTTTTGACATCAATCTCTTAGAAATGTTTGAGTTTCACCGCAATAAAAATTCACTTTTAACAGTTGCCGTAAAGCAAATGCAAAATTGCAGCAGATATGGCGCTGTATTTATACAAGATAATAAGATAAAAAGTTTTGAAGAAAAATCTTTTAACACGGCAGGGTTCATCAACGGCGGTATCTATATGCTAAATAAAGCCGTTTCAGGTTTTCTTAATGAATACGGCATGCCGTTTTCTTTTGAGAAAGACTTCATGCAGCAAAATATCCAAAGAATAAACATGCTTCCATATATTAGCGATACCTACTTTATAGATATAGGGATTCCTGAAGATTATGAAAAAGCAAAAAAGGAGGCGCCTTTTTTATCAAGGCAATAGAAGATGATTATTTCAAAAACGCCGCATAGGATATCTTTTTTTGGCGGCGGTACGGATTATCCTTCTTGGTATCTAGAACACGGAGGCAGGGTTTTAGGCGCTGCAATTGACAAATACTGTTATATAACATGCAGGGAGCTTCCTCCGTTTTTTGAGCATAAACACAGGATTGCGTACTCAAAGATGGAGACTGTAACCACTGCTGACGAAATTCAGCATCCGTCCGTAAGGGAAACCTTAAAATATATGAAGGTGCAGAAAGGACTGGAAATTCACCATGACGGAGATATTCCTGCCCGCTCCGGCATGGGGTCAAGTTCTGCTTTTACGGTAGGACTCCTGAAGACACTGTATGCGCTTGACGGTAAGGTTATTACAAAAGAGGAGCTTTATAAAGAAGCAATACATATTGAACAGAATCTGATAAAAGAAAATGTGGGTTCTCAGGATCAGGTATGGGCTGCATGCGGCGGCTTAAACACAATTGACTTTCTGCAGAACGGCGAGATTATTGTAGAACCGATTATCATAAAAGAGAAGCGCCTGAGAAGTTTTGAAAGTAAATTCATGCTTTTTTTTACAGGGTTGTCCAGGAATGCCTCTGTCATAGCACAGGAACAGATTAAGAACACGCGCAGGAATACAAAGGAACTGTTTAAAATGAGAGAATTAGTTGATGAGGCATATAAGGTACTGACTTCCGCAAAAGATGATTTCGCTGATTTCGGGAGGCTTTTAAACGAGACATGGCAATTGAAGAGAAAATTATCCAGTAAGATTACGACAAGAGATATAGACGGCGTATATGAGACTGCAGTTAAGAATGGCGCTGTTGGAGGCAAGCTGTGCGGCGCTGGCGGCGGAGGATTTGTTGTTTTTTATGTTGAAGATGAAAATCAGGAAAGAGTGAAAAAAGCATTGAGTAATTTTTTATATGTGCCGTTCAAATTTGATTTCAGCGGCTCCGAAATTATGGTGTATAAGCCTGACTATCACAGAAGACAATAAGGAGAAAAAATGAGGTTTGAACTTGCAAGTTCAACATGGGGTGAAGAAGAAAAACAGGCAATTCTTGAGGTTCTGGACAGCAATAATTTCACAATGGGGAAAAATGTAAGAGAATTTGAAGAGAGGTTTGCCATGCATTTCGGGGCGAGATATGCGGTTATGGTAAATTCAGGCTCATCCGCCAATCTTATCGCAACAGCGTCACTCTTCTATAAAAAAGAAAATCCACTCAGGAGAGGAGACGAGGTGATTGTACCGTGCATTTCGTGGGCAACAACTTTTCACCCTCTGCAACAGTATGGATTAAAACTGAAGTTTGTGGATATTGATTTGCAGACATTAAACTACGATATGGAAGAACTTAGAAATGCTATAACCGGAAATACGAGGATGATAGTTGCAGTAAGCATCCTCGGGAATCCCTGTCAGTTTGATGAGATAACAAGATTATGCGAAGAGAACAATATTATCCTTTTTGAGGATAACTGTGAGTCAATGGGCGCAAAATTCAGGGGAAGGTATACAGGGACATTTGGGTTAGTGAATACCTTCAGCACATTTTTCTCGCATCATATTTCAACGATGGAGGGAGGAATAGTTTTAACTGACGATAAGGAAATCTTTAATATCCTGAAATCTCTCAGGAATCACGGGTGGACAAGGGATCAGGATGCTGACAGCCCGACCTTTGAAAGAAGGAGTGATGATTTCTTTGAAGCGTATAGATTTATTCTTCCCGGATATAATGTGAGACCCACCGAGATCCATGGCGCCATCGGCAGAGTACAATTAAATAAACTTGAAGAATTTGTCAAGATTAGAAGAAGGAATGCAGAGCATTTTATAAATCTTTTTAAAGACGATAAAAGATTTATAATCCAGAGAGAGATAGGGGAAAGTTCTTGGTTTTGCTTTACGATGATACTCAATCCGGCATTAGATATTGACCGCAAGAAGATATTGCAGAGGCTGAAGGATGCAGGGATAGAGCATAGGATTGTGACAGGCGGAAACATACTAAGACATGATGTTATTAAGTATTACGATTATATCGTTACAAAATCCGTAAATGCCGATATTGTACATTACAACGGTTTTTTTGTCGGTAATCACCCTTATGATGTAAGGGATAAAATAGATTATTTGCACGATGTGCTGAAAAAAATATAGATGCACCTTTTGTTTGTCATTCCGTACTTGATGCGGAATCTAAAATATTTTGGCAGTAGTGAAAGGAGCAGCGAATGAGTTTTAACATCTTAGTCACTGGCGGTGCAGGTTACCTTGGATCTGTGCTGGTGCCTGAATTATTAAAGCAGGGACACAGCGTAACAGTTTTGGATAGTTTTATATTCGGGCAGAATTCATTGGTCGAATGTTGTGCTAATGACAATTTTAATGTGATAAAGGGAGATGCAAGGGAAGAAGATGTTTTAAAGCCTCTTCTGAAAAGAGCCGACTATATTATTCCTCTGGCGGCATTGGTTGGAGCGCCTTTATGCGGCAGAGACAAAATGGGGACATTGACAACTAACAGGGATGCGATAGCCTCCATTGCAAAACTTGCGTCAAAGGAGCAGCGCATTGTGTATCCATGCACAAACAGCGGTTACGGTATAGGACAAAAAGGCGTATTTTGCACTGAAGCTACTCCTTTAAATCCTGTTTCTCTTTATGGAAAAGCAAAAGTTGAGGCTGAAAAAATCTTGCTTGATAGGGGCAATTCCATAAGCTTTAGACTTGCGACGGTTTTTGGGATGTCTCCGCGTATGCGAATTGATCTATTGGTAAATGACTTTACCTATAGAGCGGTTAAAGACAGATTCGTGGTGGTTTTTGAAGGGCATTTCAAGAGGAACTATATTCATATACGTGACGTTGCAAGAGCCTTTATTCACGCCATGGATAATTTCGATAAAATGAAAAATGAGTCCTATAATGTCGGGCTTTCAAATGCCAACCTTTCAAAACTTGAACTCTGCGCAAAAATAAAAGAGCAAATTCCAGACTTCGTATATCTTGAAGCTCCCATCGGCGAAGACCCTGACAAGAGGGACTATATCGTATCCAATGAAAAAATAGAGAGGACAGGATTTAAGCCTGTTTATTCCATTGAGGCAGGTATAAAGGAACTCATAAAAGGATACAGAATAGTAACAAACAGCAAATACAGTAATGTTTAAAGATTCCAAGATTTATGTTGCAGGCCATGCGGGGCTTCTCGGCTCTGCTCTTATAAAAAGATTAAAAGCTGAGGGTTATTCAAATATAATTACAAGGATACATTCCGAATTAGACCTGACATGCCGGACAGAAGTTGAGAATTTTTTTAAAAAAAATCAGCCTGAGTATGTATTTATAGCAGCAGGGTTAACGGGCGGTATCGGAGCAAATAAAACATACCCGGCAACATTTCTTCACACAAATATAGCAATGCAGGACAATGTTTTTGAATCAGCCGCTAAATATGAGGTGAAGCATCTTATTTTTTACGGCTCCTCGTGTGTTTATCCAAAAAATTCACCCCAGCCCATGAAGGAAGAATACCTATTGTCAGGCATGATAGAAGAGACAAGTGAGGCGTATGCAATAGCAAAGACCTCAGGTATAATTGCCTGCAGGTCGTATAACACCCAATATAAGACGAACAGATTTATAGCCCTTGTTCCATGTTCTATGTACGGGCCTAACGACAACTTTGACCCTGAGAATTCCCATGTATTGTCGGCATTAATCAGAAAATTCCATGAGGCTAAGGCGGCTGGAAAAAATCAAGTCGTGCTCTGGGGCAGCGGGAATCCGAGAAGGGAATTTATTTTTAGCGAAGATGTTGCCGGAGCTTCCATATTTGCAATGGAAAATGCGGATAGACTTCAAAACAGCCATTACAACATAGGCACAGGTATTGATTATTCTATAAACGAGCTTGCCGGAATCATAGCCGGAATTGCAGGGTTTGACGGGGAAGTAAAATGGGATACAGCCAGACCTGACGGCACTTCAAGAAAGCTTCTGGACAGTTCAAGATTCTCAGGTCTGGGCTGGAAGCCTTCTGTGTCATTAACAGACGGGTTAAAGTTGACATATAAATGGTATTTAGAGAGTTCATAAATCAAAGGTATTGAGATGCATATTTTGCAGGATAAGCAAAAATTGATAGGATTTTTAAAAGAAAAGGCGCTATGGGTGAGAAGGCAAACCTTAATGATACATAAAATAGCTCCTGAAACAAGGCTTGCGTCCTCTCTATCTGATGTAGAAATATTCGTTGCCTTATATTATGGGGGAATCCTGAAGTTCGATCCTAAAGATATCAACTGGCAAGAGAGAGATAGATTTATCATCAGCAAGGGACACGGGGCCATTTCATTGTATCCAATTCTCGCAGATCTCGGATATTTCCCGATGGAAGAATTAAAGAGAGTCTGTAAGGAGGATTCGTTTTTAGGCGGTATTCCCGATATCATTATCCCCGGTTTTGAAACAACTAACGGGTCGTTAGGGCATGGGCTCGGAGTTGCCTGCGGCATGGCGACAGCTTTGAAGAGGAAAAAATCTGACTCGGCGGTTTTTGTTCTGATAGGTGATGGTGAATTATACGAAGGCTCAGTATGGGAGGCTATAATGTTTGCTTCTGAGCATAAATTGGATAACTTAGTAGTAATTATTGATAACAATAAGATTTGTATGCTTGATTATTGCAAGAATATTATAGATTTGACTCCGTTGGAGAAGAAGTTCAGGACGTTTAACTGGAAAGTTAAAACCATTGATGGCCACGATGTAAGAAAAATATGTAATACTTTGCACCCCCTAAAGATAGATAGAAGCGGCCGCCCTAAAGTGGTAATTGCCGATACAATAAAAGGCAGAGGCGTTCCGCAGTTAGAGGGCGATTCCTTGTGTCATATAAAATCACTAAAGGAAGGTGAAATCAACGATCTCTTAAAGGGGCAGAAATGAGCGGCGCATTACGAACAATGAGAGATGCCTTTATAGAGCAAATTTATAATAAGATGCGCCATATGGATGATATTTTTTTCCTGACTGCTGATTTTGGCGCTCCTTCTCTTGATAAGATACGATGTGAGTTCAGAGACAGATTTATAAATGTGGGCATTGCCGAACAGAATTTGATAAATGTAGCGACAGGCCTTGCATTAGAGGGCTGTAAAGTTTATGCCTATGCCATAGCGCCTTTTATTACAATGAGGGCCTATGAGCAGATAAGGTCAAATCTATCAATCTCGTCCCAGATAAAGCCGGTGAATGTAAATCTCATAGGGGTTGGGGCTGGAGTAAGTTATGTCGTATCAGGCCCTACGCATCATTGTTTGGAAGATATAAGTATTATGCGCCTGTTGCCGAATTTTACCGTGTTTTCTCCCAGCGACTGGAAATTGGCAGAGCTTTTTGCTGACTATTCAATTAATAAAAAAATGCCCAAATATTTGCGCTTTGACGGAACCCCGCTGCCTTCGATTTATGAAGATGTTGAAGACTTAGAAATCGAAAAAGGGTTCCATGAAATAAAAAAAGGAGGAAAGATATGTTTGGTATCTACAGGGTTCATGACTCATAGAGCATTGGCTGCGGCAAATGAATCTGATGATATAGGAGTAATAGATGTTTTTATGCTTAAGCCTGTGCATAACGAACTGTTATATAACGCAGTAAAAAAATATGAATGTATAATTACAATTGAAGAAGCTTTTATTAATAGCGGCGGATTGGACAGCCTTGTATCAAAACTTCTTCATGATAATCAATCGAATATAAAGCTAAAGAGCTTGGGATTTAATGACAAATATGTATTTGAATTGGGAGATAGGAACTATCTGCATAAGATTAACAAATTAGACAAAGATAGTATCACGAGTGCAGTAAGAGATTTTTATGGTAAGAGACAGAATTGATATTGTCCTAATCAATCCCGGCGATAGAAAGCAGGTTTATCAAGATCTTGGCAAAGATTTTTCTGCGATAGAACCTCCTTTTTGGGTGGCTGTTCTTGCCGCATATCTTAGAAAAAACGGTTTTGAAGTTGTCGTGATAGACTCAAACGCTGAAAATATCACGCCCGAAGAGAGCGCATTAAGGGTTAAAGAAATAGGCCCTATCTTGTCCGTGGTAGTTGTTTATGGCTCGCAGCCTTCAGCATCCACACAGAATATGACAATAGCAGGCAAGATATGCAGAGCGCTAAGGGAAAATACTTCCTCAAAGGTTGCACTGGCAGGACTTCATCCGTCTGCGCTTCCTTATCAAACGATGACCGAAGAAAGCGTGGATTTTGTCATAGAGGGAGAGGGGCCGTATAACCTTGCGATTCTCACCGACACGTTAAAATCAGGCAAGATAGATTATTCGGCTGTGCCTGGACTCTGGTATTATGAAAACAACATCATTAGGAACAATCCCCGGGCGCAGCTTATTAAAAATCTGGATGAAGCTTTGCCTGTTGCTGCATGGGATTTGCTTCCTATGCATAAATACAGGGCTCACAACTGGCATTGTTTTGACGATATAGAGCATAGAATGCCTTATGGGGCGATATACACAAGCCTCGGATGTCCTTATTCATGCGTCTTCTGCTGCATAAATGCGCCATTTGGAAAATCAGGTATCAGGTATAGAAGTCCCGGGTTGGTTGTCAGTGAAATAGATTTATTGGCAAACAAATACGGCATAAAGAATATTAAGATTATAGACGAACTGTTTGTTTTGAGCGAAAAGCACTATATGACGATAGTCGATCTGCTGTTGCAGAGGGACTATGAGTTGAATATCTGGGCATATGCAAGGGTTGACACTGTAAAGCCGGAAAATCTGGGGAAAATGAAAAAAGCCGGAATTAATTGGCTTGCCCTTGGAATTGAATCGGCAAACCCAGATGTAAGAGATGGCGCTCAAAAAAAGATGAGGGTGAAAGACATAAAGCATGTTGTTCAGGCTATCCGGAATGCAGGCATAAGAGTAATAGGCAATTACATATTCGGATTGCCTGATGACAGCTTTAAGACTATGCAGGAAACGCTTGATATGGCTGAGGAATTAAACTGTGAATTTGCGAATTTTTATTGTGCTATGGCGTATCCTGGCTCGAGGCTTTACGATATTGCCGTTAAAGAAGGCTGGGAACTTCCAAAGGAATGGCATGGTTTTTCTCAGCACTCCTATGAGATGCTTCCGTTGCCGTCAAAACATCTCATGGCAAGAGAAGTGCTTAGATTCAGGGATGATGCATTTCATAAGTATTTTGAGAATGCAGGATATTTAGGCATGATAGAAGAGAAGTTCGGCAGAAACGTAAAAGAGCATATCAGAGAGATGACGAAAACAAGATTGAGGAGAAAATACTTAGAAACAGCGGAAATAATATGATAACACTGGCAATTCCGACATTGAACCGCTCAGATTTCCTGACAAAAGTTCTCAATTACTATGCTGATACCGGATATAAGCACCAGATTATCATAGGTGATTCAAGCGATGACTTTCATTCAGAGAAACTTAAAATATCAATAAACGAATTGCGGCATAGGCTTAATATTGTATACCGCTGGTATTCACCGGATATATCGGTTGTTAAATGCCTTGACTCAATGCTTAAAGATGTAATTACGCCTTATGCTTCAGTTGTCGGGGATGACGATTTCTTAGTTCCTAATGGTTTAGAAAAGTGCATCGGGTTTCTCGAAGCGCATGAGGATTATACCGGGGCGCATGGCGTTGGAGCCAGGATTTTTGTTAGCCAAAGCAGGTCGCAATTGCAGGTAGACGGGGTGTATGATTACACGCTGTCTCCGAGAGAAGAGGAGACGGCATCCGAGCGCCTTATAAGGCATATGAGCAATATGTCTAACAGGATTTTTTCAGTATACCGCACGAATGTTTTAAGGAAAATGTTTGAGAACGTTGAATTGCCTGATCATGCCATAGCATCGGATTTGCTGCCGGGATGCCTGTCAGTTGTTCAGGGCAAGACAAGGAAGCTTGATAGTTTTCATATGGTGCATCTGGTGCATACCGGGCAGTATATGAGACACAAGGATATTTACGATTGGCTTACCGGCCCGAATTGGTTCCCGTCGTATAAGCTTTTTAGCAGTATTTTGTCAGAGGAAGTATCAAAAAAAGATAATATTGCATTAGATGACTCGCGCTTAGTTGTAAAACAGGCGCTCTGGGCATACCTCAATTATAAATTTAATAATCATTTTAAAAATCGTTATACTGTCCTGACCACAAAAGAAAAGATAAAAAAACGCTTTCCTCTGCTTAAAAAGATACTGGATAAAGCGAGAGACAAAAGGGACGGAATCTTTCCCTCAAGCAGAACAACACTGTCTGCGCTTTCAAATCCGTCTTCGCCATATCACGATGATTTTATGCCTATTTATCGTTCGGTTTTGAAAAAACGGTGATTTTTTATTCAAGGAGGTATATATAGTGAATTTTTTGTTTGTTGTCCCTAAGTTTGCCGGGGCAGGGGAGTATTACAGTTTTCCGATTGGGCTGGCATATATAGTGTCATATATGAGGCATAAAGGCTTTAATGTATTCTGTCTGAATTCTTGTCACTCTGACGATCCGATAGAACAGCAATTGCGCAAATGCATTGAGGATAAGCATATTGATGTAGTATGCACAGGATCGATGTCCTCTTATTGGAACGAAGTCAACGAAGTTGTAGAAACTGCAAAGAGAATAAACCCCCAAATCATAACAGTCGTAGGCGGAGCGCTTATTACCTCGGGGCCAAAGCTGGCACTGGAGAATATGAAGATTGATTACGGTGTTATAGGCGAAGGCGAAATTACAATGACTGAGCTTGCCGGTGCGCTGACGAGCAATGGGGATATGGGCAAGGTAAAAGGGTTAATTTTTCACGATAAGGCTGACGGTTTTACTGTTACGGCGCCAAGGGAAGTGATATTGGATTTGGATTCACTGCCGTTTCCTGATTATGAAGGCCTTGAATTTAGTACATGGCTTTCTGCAAGGTGGCTCAAACAGCCGATGCTCGGAGGCCTGCTTTTTGACATTGACGATAGAAAGAATTTTTATGAGATTCTTACATCGAGGTCCTGCCCTTTCAATTGTACATTTTGCTATCACCCTCTCGGTCAAAAATACAGACAGAGATCGCTTGATAATGTTTTTCAGGAGATTGACTATCTTGTCGGGACATATGATATAAATCTATTGAATATTCTTGATGAGCTTTTCTCTCTTGACGAAAAGAGGCTGTATGAGTTCGCTTCAAGAATAAAAAAGCACAACATCAGATGGCTGGCACAGCTGAGAGCCGATAATGTGAGCGAGAAAATGCTCGAAGCGCTGAGGGACTCCGGTATCCTGACACTTGGGATAGGCATGGAGAGCATGAGCGATAAAGTTTTGAAGAGCATGAAAAAGCATGTCACAAAAGCCGGTATTGAGAAGGCATACAAGCTGGCGCTTGACACAGGAGTGCGTGCCGGAGGTAATCTAATCTTCGGTGATCCTGAAGAGACAGAGGAAACAGTTCAGGAGTCGCTTGATTGGTGGAAAAAACATCCTGAATATGATATACGTTTGCGTTTTATTCTTGCAGTGCCGGACTCTAAAGTCTGGAGGCATGCAATTGAGCATAACCTGGTAGGCGATGAAGTACAGTTTACTAAAAACAGATTTCCTGTAATTAATCTTACCAAAATAAGCGACAGTAAGTTCAATGAAATCAGAAGAAAAGTGACGCATCTTGAATTTACTCACAAATATCTCATGAAAGGAAAGGTATTGTCTTCAAAAAAAGAACCTGATACATATGAGGGGAAAAATATTTATACTTTTATGGTTAAATGTTCACTGTGCCGCCAAATCTCCGTGTATAAATACTTCTGTTACTCGGCTCGGCCTTACGCAATAGTGTTATGCAAGCACTGTTATAAGCGCCTTAAAGTAAAGACTAAGAGCGCTTTTCCAGATGATTATAATGCCATATACGGAACTGCGTTTATGATTTATCATCTTTATTTGAAAAGATTTGCTTTAGCCAGAACTATGGCGCAAGGTTTTAAAAAAATAATAAGGGAATAAGGCCACACCTATGTCAACTCTGCGCAAATTATTTTTTATATTAAGCCAGCAGGAAAAGATTCAGATTCTTTTGCTTGCGATATTAATGCTTTTAGGCGCGGTCTTTGAAACCTTCGGCATAGGGCTGCTGATTCCATTTATAAGCCAGTTGAATGACCCCGATTTTGTCAATAAAAGTGCAAAAATATTATGGCTGTATCAGTCGCTCGGCATGACATCGCCGCGCGAGTTCCTGATATGGAGTTGTATAGCGTTGATAGGGTTTTTTATATTAAAGAATTCTTATATGTTTCTGTTGTATTTTATTCAGCATAGATTTATTTACAGCAAGCGGGCAGCGATGGATGTGCGTATGTTTAAGAGTTATCTGGAGAGGCCGTACGTCGTTCATTTGCAGAGAAATTCGGCTGAATTTTTGCAAAATCTCCACAGTACCGTGAATGTTGTATACGGCCATGTGATTTTACAGGCTCTAACGCTGCTTACAGAAGGATTGATTATAGTCGGCGTCTGTATCCTGCTCATTTCATTTGAGCCGTATATAGCTTTAGCGGCCTTCGCGATATTCGGTTCACTTGCCCTTGCCTTTAATTATGTTGTTTTTCGGAAGCGCATAGAAGAATACGGCAAAAAACATTACTATCATTCAGGACAGCTCTATAAGATATTTAATCAGAGTTTCGGTGCTGTCAAGGAAATTAAGGTAATGGGAAGAGAGCCTTTTTTCACGGATATTGTCAGGGGACATGCCGTCTCGCAAGGTAAAGTTGACACTATGTTCAGCATAATAAACATAAGCCCGAGGATTTTTATAGAAACAGTTACTGTTTTGCTTATACTTGGCATTGTTGTGATAATACAATTAAGGAGCGGTAGTTTTGGCAATGTCCTGCCTGTTTTGGCATTATTTGCAATAGCGGCATTTCGCCTTATGCCGTCCTTTGCAAGAGTGAATTCTGCTGTAGCCAATATCCGCAGCGGCAAAACCTACGTTGATGAACTTTATAAGGATTTAACCTATGATGAGAAAACCGATTCTGAGGGAAGCGTGAGAAAGCCTTCTATTGTCTCAATGCAAAGCGACAGAGACGGGAACTATATAGAGGTGTCTAATATGTCTTATAAGTATCCGGGCGCGAGAGATTTTTCTTTTAACGACGTTTCGCTTGCTATACCCAGAAATTCATCTGTGGCTTTTGTAGGAGAATCCGGAGCAGGAAAGACTACATTGGCTGACATTATTCTCGGGCTTCTAAAACCGACTGAAGGCACGGTATTTGTAGATGGAAAAGATATCTTCTCCGATGTGCGTGAATGGCAGAGGAAGATAGGATATATTCCGCAGACTATTAATCTGCTTGACGACAGCATACGCAGGAATATCGCTTTCGGCATCCCTGACAGCGAAATAGACGACATTAAGGTATGGAAGGCGCTTGAGGCGTCACAGCTTAAGAGTTTTGCTGAACAACTTCCGGATGGGCTTGATACTTTCATAGGCGAGCGGGGGGCACGGCTATCCGGGGGACAAAGACAGCGCATAGGCATTGCCCGGGCGCTTTATTGCGAACCTGAGGTTTTGATATTGGATGAAGCCACATCGTCTCTTGACGGAGAGACAGAGAGCGAAGTCATGAAGGCAATAGCGGAGATAAAAGGTAAAAAAACAATAATCATTATCGCTCACCGTCTCAGCACAATTCAAAGCTGCGATACTATTTTTGAAATACAAAGCGGAAAACTGTTAAATACGATTAAAAGGTAAAGCTTGAAGAAAGAAAGACATCTGCTTGGCAAGAGGTATAGAAAGAACAGGGGCATACCCTTTTTCTGTAAGTATAGAATGTCTGCAGATGTTATAAGCTGCGTAGAGAAGTTTAGAAATGAAATTATAAATGGAGAGATTAAACAAAGTGAACATGAAAAATGTCCATTGTGTTCTGCTGCAGAAGGCATCTTAATCGCAGAGATAGACAGGTTCGGCATTCCGTGCAGAACCGTTATCTGCAAAGGGTGCGGCTTGGTGTTTAATAATTCTTTTTTCCCTGAAGATGCTCAAGAAACTGTTTATAAAAAATTTTACGGGAAGATTAATTTTAATGGACTCTCCCCGGAAGAAACTTTTTTAAAGAGGACAAGACCGGATGCGTTTTCGTGGAAGAGATTTGCATATATTTCATTGCAATTAGGCAGCAACCTTAAAAATATCGATACGGTTTTTGAGATCGGATGCAGAGATGGATGCAATCTTTTGCCGTTTCATCTTGCCGGCAAAGAAGTTTTGGGTTGTGATTTTGATGAAGATTATCTTAATGTGGGACGTGAAAGAGGACTGAATTTAATATGCGGAGGGACGGACAGTCTGCTCGCATCCGGTAAAAAGGCGGATTTGATTATACTTTCGCATGTCGTTGAGCATTTCATTGGCCTTGATAAAGAAATAGCTAAAATTAAAGATCTTCTGACCGACGACGGTTATATATATGTTGAAGTCCCGGGGATGTTTAACTGGAACAGAAAAAGATGCGATGCCATAGCAGAAGACGGGTATCGGAGCAGCAATGATTTCCTGTCATATATTCAATCTGTCCATAATTATCACTTTGACCTTGAGAAGATTTCTTTTCTCTTTGAAAGGGCCGATTTTAAGATGGTAACGGGAGATGAATGGGTCAGGGCGATATTCAGAAATGACGGTTTGCCTGCATCGGCAAAAGGGGGTTCGGGCTCTGCGGAAAAGGTTTGGGCGCATCTTAAGAGCGTTGAGCGAGATTATCGGAGTTTATATTCACAATTTAAGCGTATTGCACGGAAAATTTTATAATATTTTATGTTGATTGTTGAGATATTGCGCAAGCTGAAGAAACAGGTGATTCTATTTATTTTAGGGGCAATAAAGTATTTGCCCTTTTATACAATCATGAAAATTAGAAATATTTGTTATAGAGGCATTTTGAAGAAAATGGGAAAAGACACCAACATTTGCGATGCAGTTACGATAACTAATCCCTCAAGAATCTCTATAGGTAAAAAATGTTCTATACATGAATATTCTTACTTTGCGGGCGAGGGAGAAATTATTATCGGAGATTATGTTGCAATCGCAAATAACTGCACTATTATTTCAGAAAGCCATAATTTTAGCGATAAAAATATCCCGATTAAGATGCAGGGGCTGTCTCCCCAGCCTGTCACAATAGGAAACGATGTGTGGATCGGCTCCAAGGTTACCATATTGGGCAATGTCAAAATCGGGAATGGCGCTATAATCGGCGCCGGTTCGGTTGTTACCAAAGACATCCCTGAATATGCTATCGCAGTTGGTGTGCCTTGTGAAGTAATACGATACAGGTAAGTTAATTAACGAGCGGCCGTTGCTAAAATTTTATAGCAAATCGAAAAGCGGTAAAAATGTATCATAAAAGGAGATTGAGATGAAAATAACACTAATCTGTCCTTATAAATATCCTTACGCATTTGGAATTAGAACACTTTCTGCGTTATTAAAAGAAAAGGGATATCAAGTAAATCTATTGTTCCTTCCTATCGATCATTGGGAAAAATACAACAAAAAAATAGTTGATCAGGTTGCTGAAATTGCCGGGGATTCTTCAGTTATCGGCATTACTTTGATGTCGATGTTTATTAATACGGTTGCATCATTAACAGAATCCTTAAAAAACCGATGCAATATTCCTATAGTTTGGGGAGGTGCACATCCTACGGTTGCTCCAAACGAAAGTCTTAAATTTGCTGATATGATATGCATCAGTGAGGGGGAAACCTCATTTGTAACCCTGCTGGAGAAAATTAAAAAAGGCGAAGATATTGCTAATATCGCAGGGATTTGGTCGAAACGAAATAATAGTATATTTTCAACCCCTCCAAGCCCTCTTGTTAGAGATTTAGATCAGCTTCCTTTTCAGGATTTTGACTGCAAATCTCATTATTTACTTGTAGGCGACGATATATTAAAGATGAATGATGAAATTGCACGAAACTTTCTTGGAACCACTTATCTCACTATAGCTTCAAGGGGATGTCCTCATGCTTGCGCATACTGCATTAATTACAGGTTGAACGAATTGCATAAAGGCGACCGGAGGATTCGGAAGAGAAGTCTTGATAATCTATATAAAGAATTGGTAGAGATAAAGAAGAAAACCCCTTTTATTAATAACATATGGATTGATGATGATATGTTTTTCGTTTCCTACTCAACAGAGGAAATAAGAGATTTCTGCGGAAAATACAAAGAGAATATCAGTATGCCTTTAAGCATATCAGGAGCAACGGCGAAATCTTTAACAAAAGAAAAGCTTGAAATTTTAGTTGATGCAGGATTGAGTGCGACAAGGATTGGCATTCAGTCCGGAAGCGCCCGAACTCTGGCAATGTATAAAAGAGTGCAAAATAATGATGAAATTATAAGAGCTGCAAAACTTGCCAATCAGTACAAAAAGAGCTTGCGCGTTACTTATGATATCATAGTTGACAATCCGTGGGAATTAGAGGAGGATTTGATTACCACTCTAAAGTTCTTGTCAAGATTACCATGGCCCCGTTCTATTTCTGTACGCTCATTAATCTTTATTCCCGGGCACATTAGTATACGAAATGGCAAAAAAAGAAGGTATGCTTGTCAATGATAGCGAGTATTGGTCTAATAAGACGACTAAGGTCTCAAGAACTTATCTTAATAGAATTTTCCTTTTATTTGACACAAAAATTAGATATATGCCCCGGCTATATCCGTGGATGATAAATGTAATTACAAATAAGATAGTAAGACAAACCGGCATAGGGCATATAATGCTTATTCTTTTGGAATTAAGATTGAAATGTTATAGTTTAGGTCATTCTATATATAGGAAAATATTGTCGGTTATAAGAAAATAGTTATATCTATTCCATAAAAAACATTCATCACAGGCTTATGCAGTCAAGATAATGATAGCAGACCGGATTGAAAATAAGTGGATTTATTTTAATGAGGGAACGAGACTTTATGAAGGTTTCAGATTTATAACTGAAGTGTTTAATCAGGATACTCCCGATGGTAAGTATGAAATAAATGGCAGCGAAATATATGCGATGGTGCAAAGTTACACGACAGACTTGCCGGAAAATAAAAAACTGGAAAGCCACAGGCGATACATTGATATACAATATATTGTTTCAGGCAAGGAGGCGATCGGATGGCTGCCAACAGAGGGACTGAAGGTAATGACTCCTTACTCAGAGGAGAATGATGTAATCTTTTATCATAGCGCCGAAGGCATGTCCCAGCTTGTCTTGACGCCAGGCATGTTTGCCGTGTTTTATCCGTCCGATGCGCACAGGCCCGGATGTTTTTTAGATAAGGCGGAGCAGGTGCGGAAAATTGTTGTCAAGGTTAAAATATAATTCAATGTCAAATATTTTTGATAAGAAAAAATTAAACATCCTTGTTATCGGTACCGGCATGTATGTATGCGGAAGAGGCACAGACAGCTACGGAACGATACTGCCGGCGATATACGAATGGAAAAAATCAGGGTTTAAAGGCGATGTATATATTGCAGGGACACGACCGGACGGCGTACATGCTGTAAGAGAAAAAGCAGCAGCACTGGATAAACTATATGGCTTTGCCGTAAATATCAATTATTATCCTCAGAATAAAGCGAACGACCCCGAAGCATATAAGAAAGCGATAAATGATATTCCCAAGCCGGCCTGTGCCATTGTTGCCGTGCCGGATGATTTGCACAGGACTGTTGCAGGCCATGCTGTTGAAAACGGATTGCATACGCTTGTGGTAAAACCCATTGCTCCAACCCTGAAAGAAACATTAGAACTCATTGAACTTCAAGAAAGGCATAATGTTTACTGCTCAGTAGAGTTTCATAAACGTTTTGACCGCTCAAATCTTAGATTAAAAGATGCCATTTCAAGCGGCAAAATAGGGGAACCGCTGTATTTTATTGTTGAATACAGCCAGAGAAAAAGTATCCCGACAGAAAAATTCAAAAAATGGGTTGAAACAACTAATATATTCCAGTATCTCGGCATTCACTATGCGGATATTATCTACTGGGCAACAGGGGCTGTGCCTTTAAGGGTCATGGCTGCAGGGCAGAAGAATTTTCTTGTTTCTCGCGGGATAGACGTGTATGACGCGATTCAGGCCGTTGTTGAATGGAAGGCGGCGTCCGGCAATATTTTTACCTCTTCTTTTTTCACCAACTGGATTGATCCTGAAAACACCTCCGCGATGTCAGACCAGAGGATAAAGGTAATCGGCACAAAAGGGCGATACGAGGCTGACCAGAAAAATCGCGGGATACGAATAGTCACGGATGATAATGGAATAGAAGAGCCCAATCCTGATTTTTGTTCCATGTATGGAACTGCCGCAGGCGACATGTCATTTCGCGGGTATGGAATTGAAAGTGTGCTTCAATTCCTCGCTGATGTATGCGGTATTGAGTCAGGGACATTGAACATTGCGGGACTTGAAGGCAGAAGGCCGACTTTCAAAGACTCCATTATCCCGACGGCAATTATTGAAGCTGTAAATAAGAGTCTTGCCGAAAACGGCAAGTGGATAAATGTAAAATCTAATCATGGCAAATCTATAACTCTGGAATAGGGAGGAGAACCAAATTGGCGGACAGCACTAAAAGATTCGGCGCGGATAAAATAAGCGGATTTTTAGAATCGGCATTAAAGGCTGTAAAGGTAAGGGATGATGTGATTAAGCATGTGGCGGGAGGGCTGCTGAACGCTTCCATAAGGGGAGTTGATTCTCACGGAATAAGATTGCTGCCGCATTATGTTGCTTCGGTTGAAGGAGGCAGGATAAATCCCGACCCCCAGTACAGGTTTGAAAGCACCGCATCTGCTACAGGAACTTTCGATGCAGACCATACCTTCGGACATGCGGCGGGCATCGAGGCCATGCATAAGGCTATGGATATGGCAAACAGAGCGGGGGCGGGTGTCGTAAGCGTATATAATTCAACCCATTGCGGGACATCCGCCTTCTTTGCCCTCGAAGCGGCAAAGAAGGACTTTATCGGCTTGGCTTTTACACATGCAAATTCGTTGTTAAATACTCCTAATACGACGCGTCCTTTTTTCGGGCTTAATCCCATAGCGATGGCCGTGCCATGCGAAGGAGCGGAGCCTTTCTGTTATGATTCGGCTCCGTCGGTTATAACATGGAACAAACTTTTACAGCTGAGGCAGGAAAATATAGATGCTCCGCTGTTGAGCGGCGCTGATGATAAAGGAATCCCAACGAGCGATCCCCATAAAATAACTCAACTGCTTCCTATAGGAGGCTATAAAGGATTCGGCCTCGCAATGATTGTTGATATACTGTGCGGTTTGCTTACAGGAATGCCTGTGGGCAGGGATATCTCAGACATGTATAAGACGCCGCTTTCCCAGAAGCGCTATCTCGGACAGCTCTATATGGCTATTAAGATTGGTGCGTTTCAGCCTCTTGATGTATTCAAGAAGAGAATGCAGAAACTTATGGACGATGTCCGCAACGAACCAAGAACTGACAGTAATAATGCAATCATGGTTTCGGGCGACCCTGAAAAGAAGGCTGCTGCAGAACGCCTGAGAAACGGGATACCGGTGAAAGAACATGACCTAAATGCCTTTAAGGCGTTGGCTGACAAGCATGGGATTAAATTTTTTGAATAAAAGCGATTATGAACGGGGTGTCAATGAAAGGGAATCTTAATATCATTGCAATGGTGCCTGCGAGAATCGGAAGCACGCGCCTTAAGATGAAAAACCTGGCCCTTATAAACGGCAAGCCGCTTATTTCTTATGCCGTAGAGGCGGCAAAGGCATCAGGCGTGTTCAGCAGAGTAGTTGTGAATTCGGATAATGAAATCTTTGCCGGGATTGCAAAGCGTTACGGCGCTGATTTCTATTTGAGGCCTGCTGAACTCGGTTCTTCCACGACCAAGTCGGACAATGTCGTATATGATTTCATGGCAAAACATCCGTCTGATATTGTTGCATGGGTGAATCCGACATCTCCTTTGCAGACAGGCGATGAGATACGGAATGTAATAAATTATTTTGTTAAAGAGAATCTTGACACGCTTATAACTGTTAAGAATGAACAGGTTCACTGTATTTTTGAGGGCAGGCCGGTTAATTTCAATACTGCCGAAATTTTTGCCCAGACGCAGGATCTAAAACCTGTCCAGCCCTTTGTGTATTCAATCATGATGTGGAGAAACAAAACCTTCATGGATACGTTTGACAGGCAGGGATATGCCTTGTTCTGTGGAAAGATTGGGTATTATCCTGTCAGCAAAGAAACCGCAATCATCATCAAAACCAAAGAGGATATCATGCTTGCCGACTATGTAATGCGGACAAAATCATCGGCGGGAGAATATGAAGTTAAATATGACGATATTATCAAGAAATCGGGAGACAGGAAATAAAAATGGTTTCAATTATCATCAGGACTAAGAATGAAGAAAGGTGGATAGTTCCGTGCCTCAGGTCTGTTTTCAAGCAGAGTTATAAGGATTTTGAGGTTATACTCGTGGATAATGAGAGCACTGACAATACAGTGGAAAAGGCATCACAGTTTGAGATAACAAAGGTGGTAAGATGTAAAGATTACAGCCCCGGTTTAGCCCTTAATATGGGGATTCGCGAGTCAAGGGGCGAGTATATAGTCTGTCTTTCAGGGCATTGTATACCTGTTGATGACAAATGGCTCTACAGCTTATTAAGAAACTTTGAAGATAAAAATGTTGCCGGTGTTTATGGCAGGCAGGAACCGATGTCTTTTACCTCTGATTTTGACAAGAGAGACCTTTCAATCATCTTCGGGCTTGATAAAAAGGTGCAGACATTGGACAGCTTCTTCCATAATGCCAACAGCATGATAAGGAGAGACCTTTGGGAAGAAGTCCCATTTAATGAAACTATTACCAACATTGAGGACAGGATATGGGCACAGCGTATGCTTCATAAAGGATACAAGATTATTTATGAGCCCGAAGCAAGTGTCTATCACTATCACGGTGTCCATCAGAATGGCGATATGGAACGGTGCAGGAATGTAGTAAGAATTTTAGAGAGCATGGAAAGCCGCGCTGCAAGACATCTGGATATAGAGAACCTTAATGTCGTAGCGATAATTCCTGTGCGCGGGACCGTAAAGCATCTTAAGCAGAAGCCGCTTATAGGCTATACAATAGAGAAGGCACTGCAGTCTAAATACATCAAGAAGACCATTGTTTCTACCGATAGTTCTGAATTAGCCGTATTAGCCCAAGGCATGGGAGCAGAGGTTCCTTTTCTCAGGGATTCGTCTCTTTCTGAGGATTATGTTGATGTAGAAAGGGTTCTTCAGCACTCGCTCGATAAGATGGAGTCTTTAAAGATATTTCCAGATATAATGGTTTCTCTTGAGATAACTTTTCCCTTCCGGCCTCCTAACCTTATTGATAATATGATTGAGCAGTTAATTAAAAACGGTTTGGACAGCATAGTAGCTGCAAGGCGCGAGAATAAGTCCATATGGAAGGAGAGAGAAGGCAGGATTGAACAAATAGAGGAAGGACTGACCCCGAGACAATTCAAGGACTCTACATATATAGGATTAAGAGGATTGTGCTGTGTTACACACCCCGAGTTTCTTAGAGAGGGGTCCTTATTCGGTGAAAAAGTGGGCATATACGAAATAGATAACCCTTACTCTCCGATAGAAGTGCGGGAAGATAAGGATTTCAAAATGGCAGAAAAGCTGATTGGTTCCTGGGGTTGAACCAGCAAAAAGGTAAAGCGTGGGTAAGACATTAATCATATTTGAATTTAAGGACGAAATCGAATCATTTATTGCACAGAGATCGCTGGATGAGCTGAGAACTGATAACATTATTGTTCTTGCCATTCAGCCCGAGGCTCAGGTTTATCTGAAACATCTTAATATTTCATTTTTTAATACGAATGACTTGTTCGGCAAAGAGGGCCATGAACAAGCTCTGCCGAGAACAGAAGATATTTACAAATTTTGCGAGGCATTATTTCATATAGAGGACGAAATTGGAATAAAGAAAGGTTATGCCGTCTCTTTCCTGTTATATGTCAGGAACTATGTTCAATATATTCTTTGGTTAATTACTGTTATTGACATGACATATTGCAAATGGAATATCAAAGGAATTATTGCATGCCGCAGAGATAATAGGCACATAGCGAGTCCTATGATGGCGGTTAATGAAGGCTGCGCCGCGGATATTGCGGAACTGGTCGCTGAAAAATATGGGATCGGCTTTAATTTATTTCAAGGAAAGGCATCCGCTCATTACTTATTTTTGGGAAAAATAAAAAAATACCTTGTTAATCTTGCCAAGTTCATCATATTTCATTTGGCCGTAAATTTAATGAAAGGAAGAACAAAAAGAAATAAAACTGTTTTGGCAACTTCCATGGGTTACAATCTTGGAAGGGTGCTAAGACAATTTAAAGATAAATGGAATGATTGCAAAATAATTTATTTGAGTAATAAAAATACCCCTTTTCTAAAAAAAATATTCTCCTTTGGTAGCAGTGACGGATATCTCCCCCTGCCTGATTTTTTCTACAGAAAGGGGCGTAGTCTGTTTTTAGAAAAGTTAACAGCGGTAACATCAAGCATTGAAAACGCTGAGGGCTCTGATACGGTCTTTGAGTTTAAGGGGATTTGCTTCAAGAAAATAATTTTCCGAAGGATTAAAAAGGATATTCTGCCGTACCTCTGTGAAGTTTATGTGCAGAGCATATATATCAATAAGGCAATGGACTGCCTTGCGCCGGATATGGTTATTTCACAGATGGGGAGGGATATTTATTATAACTTGGGAGAACTTGCCTCTCTGAATAATATTCCCTCTCTTTTGATAACGCATGGCTCGCATGTGCCTCCCAAAAATGAATTTGAAATGATGGGCTGGAAAGAACATAGTCTTGGCCTTATGGACACTCATTATGGATATATTGCCGTGCAGTCTCCGTGGGCTATGGAATATCTCAAGAAAATACCAACGGATAGCATACAAATTATTACCGGCCCTCTCCTTTTTTCAAGAGTAAATGGAAGTAAAAAAAGCAAACAATTAATACAGAAGCTTGTTCCAAATGCCGGCAACAAAATCATATTGCTTCACGCCGACACGCCGCGGCAAAGAATCGATTTCAGGTTCTATGTTTATCAGACCGTGGATGAATATATCAGTAGTCTTAATTCTCTGATTAGTTCTATTAAACGGATAAAGGATTTATATTTAATTATACGTTTTAGACCTAAACCTTATTTATCTGAAGAGGATCTTAAAAGTTTGCTCATAGAAGGCGACTGTTACAGTATTCATACGGAAGGAACTTTCGACGAGTATCTTTCGATTGCGGATATGTTGATAAGTTATTCATCCACAACAATAGAGGAAGCATTACAGAATAAAGTCCCGGTGCTTTTATATGATAGGCAGGGTAAGTATTGTCATATACCGTGCCAAACGATTGAGCCTTCCACAAGACCTGAGATTAGTTCATGTTATTATGTTAACTCGGAGGATAATCTGCAGCGGGCATTCGCTTGGCTTGTCGAAAATCATTTTTCAAAAGGAATTCCTGATTCAATATGGACAAGACATTTATTCCAGGAAGATGAAAAAGTGGATTTAGCGGCATATTTTATCAATAAGTGAACCTGCAAGGAGGAGATACGGCATGAAGGTTATAGGGGTAATACCATGTAGATATAAATCTTCCAGATTTCCCGGGAAGCCGGTTGCGTTGATTTGCGGAAAACCGATGGTATGGCATGTCTGGAATCAGGCAAGAAAGACGGAAAATATAGACAGGCTAATAGTTGCTACAGATGACAATAAGATTTATGACGTTTGTCATCAGTATGGTATCGAGTCCACAATGACCTCAGAGAATCACAAGACAGGGACTGACAGGGTGGCAGAAGTTGCCGGCAGGATTGACGGCGATGTCTTTGTTAATATTCAGGGTGATGAACCTCTGATTGACCCGTACGGCATAGACAGGGTTATTTCAGAAATAGTGAAGAATGACAGAGAAGATATCGTAAATGCATTTTCAGCAATCACGGATATGGGAGATATTGTGAACGGGAATGTTGTCAAGGTTATTACCTCCATAGATGACTATGCGCTGGCTTATAGCCGGTCTCCTATTCCGTATCCAAAAGAATCTAACCCCAAATATAAAAGGCAGATTGGATTATATGCGATAAAAAGAGATGTGATTTTAAAGTTTTCATCTCTAAGCAGGGGATACCTTGAGTTATCTGAAGGCGTGGAAATGTTTAGATATTTAGAGAACGGGTATAAAATTAAGATGGTAGAAATCTCTGATAACGGTTCAATCCCGGTGGATGTTGCCGATGATATTTTGCGTGTGGAATCGGTGCTGAAGAAGCGGGAGGGTGCAAAATGAGCTCTAAATATAAGCTTGTGTTGTTCGATCTGGATGGAGTAATAATTAACTCAAAGAGGAATATGGAATTAAGCTGGTTTGCCGTGCAGACCGTATTTGAATTGAATGTGCCGTTTGAGAATTATTTAAAGCTTATAGGCCGTCCTTTCAATGATATCATGGCAGAACTGGATCTGAGCGCTCTGGCAGACAGGATTAAAAGGGTATATGATGTCTCAAGCTCATGCCGTATTGATTTGATAGATTTTTATGATAACAGCCCTGAGGTTATTAAAAAGATTAAGGAAAAGGGTCTTAGGATAGGAATAGTAACCTCAAAAGATGAAACCAGAACCCTTGAGATTTTGAAAAAGCTTGACATCCTTTTTGACGTGGTTGAATGTTCTGACGGCAAAAGCAGAGGCAAACCCAATCCGGACCCGCTTTTCAGGGCAATGCTGAAGTGTCAAAGGGATCCATCTGAAACAGTATACGTAGGAGATATGGACGTAGACATGGAATGTGCAAAAAGGGCAGGCATAGATTATATACATGCTGACTGGGGTTATGGTGCTTGCAAATCTGAGGTGATGAGGGCATCAAAACCTGAGGATATATTAAAGCTGATATAATGAAGAAGGCACAGAACAATATTAATGGCGGTAGCGTCATTCTGGTCAATCCCGGTATTTATTTCTACTCTCCCCTCAAAAATACGGGAATGTTTCCTGCTAATGCAGTTCAGATATTGGGCACCATTCTGCATCAAAATCAATTTGATGTCCATATTGTGGACGGCAGATATTTAAATGTTGATGATGCTATTCAGCAAGTATTGAATCTGATTAGCGATGATTTGGTTTTTATCGGCTTTTCTGTCATGACTATTCAGGTTAAATGGGCCTATCTCGTTTCGTCAGGGATTAAGAAAGCTCGTCCGGATGTAAAAATTGTATGGGGAGGAGTGCATCCTACGCTATTTCCTGAACAGACCGTGTTGGATAATGCGATTGATGTTTGTGTAGTCAATGAGTGCGCATCTACCATAGTCCAGATTACAAATGCCATGGCAGAAAATACGAACCTTTCAGAGATTACAGGCCTTTGTTATAAGGAGAGCGGGAGAGCCCATCGCACTCTTCCCAATCAAATCCCGGATGACTTTACAAATATCCCCCATATCGATTTCTCAATAATGAATCACAAACTCTACTCGAGAAATAATAACATTGCTATTGACAGCTCGTTCGCCGATGAATATAAAACTGACATTGTTTATCCGTTAAATGCTTCTATCGGCTGTAATTTCCGGTGCAACTTTTGCATTAATGTGATTTTGGGAAGAAAATACAAAATGCTCCCGGCTGAGGAAATAGTGGAAAGGATACAGTATCTGCAGTCAGAGTACGGAGCTAATTATATCCACATGGTGGACGAAAACTTTTTCGGCAATAAACAAAGAATTTATAGATTTGTAGAACTGCTCCGCTCCAACAATATCAAGATTAAATGGAGGCCTCAGCTTCGGGCAGACTACTTTCATGAAAACTATATCAATGAGAGTTTTATAAAAGAATTAGAGCAATCGGGAATGGTAATGGCAGTTATGGGGGTGGAGAGCGCCAGTCAGAGAACCTTGGACAGATTGGATAAGAGGTTGAAGGTGGAATCAATTACTAAAGCTGTTGAAATATTATCCAAAACCAGGATTATTCCAAGGCTGAGTTTTATGGCGGGTATGCCGGGAGAAACAGAAGATGAGATAAAGAAGACTTACCAATTTGTTGTTATGCTGAAAGAAAGATATCCGACATGCCAGCCTTTGGTGACCCCGTTTCGCTTGTTCCCCGGCTCAAAACTTTATGAAATTGCCGTATCAGAATATGGTTACAAATCCCCTGAAAGTTTGCTTGAGTGGGTAGAGATAGACGATAAGGAATACAGTGAAACAGTCGGATATCAAAATATTAAGTATTATCCTTGGATAAGCGATGCAAAGAAATTTGAATCCCGGCATAAAATTTTTACCATATTCAGAGTAGCGTCATGGAACTTATCACCTTATTTAACTAAAATGAATCTAAAATCGAAAATAAGATATTTTGTGAAATTTTTCCTTTATAAGATAGCTGCCCTGCGGATCAGAATAGATTTCTACAATTTTAATATTGAATACTTTCTATTAGAACTGTGGCGGAATAGTAGAGCAAGAATTCAGTCATTCAAGCAATAACTTAGCAAACCCCACTGAATGAAATCGACGGAATTACAGGAAGGCATTAAAAAATTAGTCGCTGAATGCGCTGCTCTGAATGTGCGCTTAAGCAAGAGGTTGCCTAAGGAGCTGCACTTTTTAATATGGACATCTCCTGCGAGCGTCAGAAATCCTGAGATATCAATATTCTGGCATCCTGTCCATAATAAAAGGACTATTCTCCCAAGGTTATTTGCATATTCTTTCTCTCTCGGTTTCTCTTGCATCAGAGGGCTTTATAAATTTTTCAGGTATAAGGGCTTTTATTACCGCTATATTAATAATAATTCTCCTGCTCTGTTGATTATTCCTGAAAATATTACCGATGGAGCAAATGACTTCAAGACAAATTATTTGGCCGAAACGGCAGAGGAACCTGTTGATAAATTGGTTTTTTCTCATTCAGCTGAAAAAAATAGTTCGGGATTTCGGTTTTCTGTGTTGAATTATTTCGTTAAGAGCGCGCTCTTCCTAAAATTATTGGCAGGCGTAGCAGGTGATTTTAAAGAGCAATTGTCGCGCAAAAAGCTGACAAAGGAATATATGGATGCACTGATAATCTTTGCATCATGGCTTTTGGCGCAATCGTGGTATTTTGTCTGGGATTTTTATCATCTCACAAATAAAATTGCTATGTCTAAAGATTACAAGCTATTTGTGGCATTGCATGAAATGCACTTTTACTCTAAAGTTATTTGGACGGTTGCAAAAGAAAAGGGATTGCTTGGAGCGACTGCGCAGCATGCTTTAATTGTGCCTGAAAAACTTTGGTATTTCCCGGAAGAAGCAGAGGTGAAGGCAGACTGTCCATTGCCGGATATTTTTTTTGTATATAGTGATGAAATCGGGGCAGCTCTGGAGCCTTTCTACCCGCATACAAGATTTTTAAAATGCTGCAGCCCAAGATTCAAGAGTTGGAAGTCCTCGCTCAACATTTCTGTGAATCATAGCTCTCAGAATAACAAGAGGACAATCATTTTTGTCAGCAATGCCGCTATAGTCCATGATAGCGTTGTATTAAAGGCGCTATTTAAGCTGCTCAGGCAGGGACTTAATAATTCCATTATTCTACGGCTTCGTCTTCATCCTTATGAACGTCTCAAGCCGACAGATTATTTATGGGTATTGGCAGCCGCGGCATTGCATAAAATTGAAATATCTTCGCTTCCTCTGCAAGAGGATTTTAAGGAAGCTGATTTAGTGGTTGGAGCGTGCAGCACTGTTATTTATGAAGCTTTATTGACCGGAGTTCCTGTGATGGGAGTTTTTGACGATTATCACATAAGATCTTCAATAATTCCTAATGCTTTTACTTGTCACATCAATAACTTGTCATTAAGTTCCTTAGAGCGCTATATGAACAAGGCGGCTGATAATGAGATGGTTTGTCGTTTTAAGGAGAATATAGGCGCCTTTAGTCCTGATTTAACTACAAAATTGATTTATGACGCATGTAATAGAGGGTAGGCTGCAATAATTATGGAAGCATCTATCAGAGAAAAGAAAATTCTAATTGTTGGAGGGACCGGCTTTATTGGAAGGCATCTCGCTGTGAGGTGTTTGAAAGATACCCATTTTGTTACTTGTATCGGGCTGAGCGCGGGAAAATCCTTTTCAAAGGATATGGAATTTATTCATGCTGACATTTCCGATAAAAAGCAGCTGCAGGCTGTTCTTCGTGATAAATCATTTGATTATGTTTTCAATCTTGGAGGCTATATAGATCATACAGCTTATTTTAAAGGGGGGCGGAGGCTTATAGAATCCCATTTTATCGGGTTGATGAATCTCATTGATTGTCTTAATAAGGAGGAGCTTAAGGGTTTTGTTCAGATAGGAAGCAGTGACGAGTATGGCAATGCGCCTGCACCGCAAAAAGAATATATGAGGGAATCTCCCATTTCTCCTTATTCTTTTGCAAAAACTGCCGCATCTCATTTTATACAGATGCTGTCTAATACCGAAGGCTTCCCCGGCGTGGTATTGAGGCTTTTTCTTGTTTACGGCCCAGGACAGGATGAAAAAAGATTTCTTCCTCAAATTATCACCGCTTTTTTGAGGAATGAATCCGTAGAAACTACTGGCGGAAAGCAGTTAAGAGATTTCTGCTATATTGATGATGTGATAGACGGCATAATTAAAGCTGCTGTGACTGATGGGGCTAATGGCAAGATAATTAATATCGCTTCCGGTATCCCAATGAGCATAAGGGATATGATCAATAAAGTTGCGCATCTCATTGGCAAGGGCAGGGCTGTTTTCGGGGCGCGTCCTTACCGGCATGGGGAAAACATGGAGCTTTTTGCTGACATAACTTCAGCAAGGAAGACGTTGCAATGGTCGCCATCCGTTTCTGTTGACGAAGGTTTACGAAAGACTATAGAATACTACAAAAACCAACAGCTATGAGAATGAAGCAATTAGAAATTATGGTGATTCCGCAGGCTTGACACTAAATATGAATGAGGTAATTATATTATGCGGCGGTAAAGGCACCCGTCTCAGTGAGGAGACTGAGACAAGGCCGAAGCCTATGGTTGAGATAGGCGGCAAACCCATCTTGTGGCATATCATGAAGCATTACGCATCTTTTGGCTATAATCGTTTCATACTTGCTTTGGGCTATCGCGGCGAATACATAAAGAATTATTTTTATAATTACCGGATGCTCTCAAGTGACTTTACGCTCGTAATGCATCCAGAAGAATCTCCTCAAATACATGGAGTGAGCGATGAGGCCGACTGGGAAATAACCTTTGTGGATACAGGCATGAATACATTGAAAGGCGGAAGAATTAAGCGTGTCGAGCAATATGTAAAGAGCGATATATTTCATATTACTTATGGCGATGGATTGAGCAATGTCAATATTAAGGAGATAGAGCAGTTTCATGTACAACATGGAAAAATTGGGACTGTTACCGGAGTCCATCCTCCTTCAAGGTTCGGCGAAATGAAAATAGACGGCGACGATGTAGTCCACTTTGAAGAAAAACCGCAATTAAGCTCGGGAATAATTAACGGCGGGTTTTTTGTGTCTGACCGGCGGCTGTTTAATTATGTTACGGTGGAAGAAAACTGCGATTTTGAGTTTGGCCCTTTGCAGAAACTTGCATCAGAAGGCGAACTGAAGGTTTATAAACATGAAGGGTTCTGGCAGTGTATGGATACAGCGCGTGATAAGGACTATCTTAACAAGCTATGGGATTCCGGCAATCCGCCATGGAAAAGATGATTTCGGCGGGAACTTTTATGACAAAGATAAGCTACAAATCTAAGGACTGAACTATGCAGGCAGTTATCTTAGCAGGGGGGCTTGGAACCCGTTTAATGCCTTTCACAGAAATTATTCCTAAGCCGCTATTGCCGATCGGCGAGAAATCTATACTGGAAATTCAAATCAACAGATTGAAAATGCACGGTTTTGACGAGATTATTCTTGCCACTAACTATAAATCGGAATATATAGAGAACTTTTTTGGCGATGGATCGAAATTAGGCGTTAAGCTTGTGATAAGCAAGGAAGAGATGCCGTTAGGGACCTGCGGCCCGTTAAGTTTGCTGAAAGACAGCTTAAAAGAGCCCTTCATGGTTATGAACGGGGATATCCTGACAACAGCCGATTTTACAAAACTCTATCAATTTGCTTGTGCTATTGATTCTGAATTTATTGTTGTTACCAAGGAAATCATTACGCCGTTTGAATTTGGCAATGTATACAGCAAAGGGAATTTTGTTTATCAGGTTGAAGAAAAACCAAATATTAAGAACGAAATTATTGCTGGCATCTATGTGCTGAAACCTCCTGTCCTTAATTTGATTCCAGAGAATAAGTATTTTGGTATGGATGATCTCATTAAGACTATGCTTGCAAAGGGCCTGCCTGTGGCAAAATATCTTCTGGACGAATATTGGCTCGATATCGGGAGAATAGACGACTATAAGAAAGCAGAGATAGCATATAGCAGTCACTTTAAAAATCAAGAATGATGGAGCATAGAGAGGAGATTCTAAGTTTTTATCGGGACAAAAAGGTATTGGTAGCCGGTGGAGCGGGTTTTATCGGCAGCAATCTGTCGAAAGAGCTTGTTAAATGCGGAGCAAAAGTCGGGATAATAGATGGATTTGTTGAGCATACAGGCGCAAGCAGAGAGAATATTCAATCAATCTTAAGTGAAATTGAGCTATACGATTCCCGTATTGAGGATATTGCTTCGCTGCAAGAAATAGTAGAACGGTTTGAGTTTATTATTGATTCTATGGCTCTGACGCCTCACAATTTTGGCGTCAGCTATCCGCTTCTTGATATTCAGATTAATCTTCTTTCCCATCTTCATCTAATCAATGCACTCAAAGGAACAGAGGACAAAAAATTGATTTACCTTGGTTCACGGGGGCAATACGGGCAAGGCGCCGGGATTATTACAGAAGAAACGCCTCAGGTCCCGATTGATCCGCAAGGTATAAATAAGATGGCAGCAGAGAGTTACTTTAAGTTTTACGGTAAAAAATACGGTTTCAGTGCCGCAAGCCTGAGGATTGCTAACTGTTTCGGCGAAAACCAGAGGGTTACCGGTGATGATGTAGGGCTTGTCGGTTCTTTCATAAGGGATATTCTTAACGGGAAGACTGTAGAAATATATGGGGATGAGTTCAGACACAAAAATCTGGTATATGTAAAAGACCTGGTAAAAATTATACTTGAATTTGGCATGCATGATTTCAAAGGCTTTGAGGCTTACAACATTGCTGGGTTAAGAGTCTCTTTAAAAAATCTTTTGGAGGCTATTATTGAGATTGCCGGCAAAGGGAGATACGTAGTGAAATCATTTCCGGATGCTATAAGACATATTGATACAGGGGAAGCAGAATTTTCCGACAGTAAAATTAAAAATAAGGTTGGAGGATTTGAATTGCATGATTTAAAAAAATCATTGACCAATACTATAAAGTATTTTGAAAAACAGATAAGCACGGAAGGGCGCGATGATCTGGCGGTGTGATTTAAAATCTCAATATAAGAAATACAAGAAGGAGATAGATGCGGCTATAAAGAAAGTTCTTATATCAGGCCGGTATACGCTGGGAGAGCAAGTAGAACTTTTTGAAGAGGAGTTTTCCGGCTACCTGGGCTGTAAACATACAATAGGCGTTGGAAATGCTACGGACGGACTGATATTGTCGCTAAAAGCGTTAGGGATAGGAGAGGGCGATGAAGTTGTAACAACTCCATTTACGGCTATTCCTACTATTTCCGCAATTATCGCAGCAGGGGCAAAGCCGGTTTTTGCGGACATTGATGAGAAAACATTTTTAATTGATATAGAACGGATTCCTGATTTCATTACGCATAAAACAAAAGCAGTAGTCCCCGTGCATATTTTCGGCAATGTGGTTGACGTTAAAAAATTGAGATCGCTTATTCCACCAAATATTCCGATAATTGAAGACGCCGCGCAGGCTCACGGCAGCAAGATCGGGAATATTCTGGCAGGCACTATAGGAGATATAGGGGTTTTTAGCTTTTATCCGACTAAAAATTTGGGCTGTTACGGTGACGGCGGGGCGGTAGTTACCAATAACTCTGAAATTGCGGGAAGGATAAAACTTATGCGGATGTATGGAATGATAGATAAGGATAGGATTATAATAAACGGAATAAATTCCAGGTTAGACGAACTGCAGGCGGCGATCCTGAGAAAAAAACTCAAACATCTGGATGAGATGAATGGCCTTCGCAACAGAATAGCAAAAAAATATAGAGAAGGCCTTGATGAGAGGCATTTCAGTTTTCAACATATCCCTGATAATGTGTTTTGTAATTACCATGTGTTTTCAATGTGCATAGGCGGCAGAAGAGATGAGATGATGGATTATCTGGAGAAATGCAAAATACAGACTAATGTATATTACCATGTCCCCTTGCATCTGCAGGAAGCAAATAGATATTTAGGTTATTCGCGCGGCAATTTGCCGAAGACCGAGAAATTGTGCAGCGAGATAATCGCATTGCCTATGTATCCGGAACTGACCGAACAAGCTGTTAAAAAGGTTATAAGAACTATAAACCTGTTTGTAGATAAATCTTGATTAAATTGAGTTATGCCTGTGGTTTGAGGTCAATAGATAAGATAAATCAACTGTTGAGGTGAAGTTATGAATAATTTATTTACCATAATGATTTTTTCAGTGCATGTCCTGCTCAGTGCGGCAGGCATGGTAATTTTGAAATCAGCGCTCACAGATAAAAAAATAAGTTTTGAAGGGGCATTTCAGATTATCTTTGAATTCAAATTTATAGCCGGCATGTCATTATATGTTTTGGGATTCCTGCTCTGGATTTACATTTTGTCAAAGTATAAACTCAATGTGGCTCTTCCGATTGCGCAATCGCTTTTTTTTGTCGTTTCAATTGCCGGAAGTTTTTTTGTCCTGCAGGAATCCCTCAGTCTGCAGCATGTAATCGGCATAGCCTTATGTTTAGCAGGCATATTTTTAATTGCGATGAAATAGAATGTTGAGTTTTTGCCTCCTTAATCCGCATGTCAATTACGGTATGGTTTATCTTTGGATAAGAAAAGTTTAGAAGATAATTTTTTGTATGAACAGTTTTACTGGTGGTTTCTTGGAAGGAGGAAAATTGTTCGTAATCTTATTGCCAAGTTTTTTAAGAAAACGGATAGTGCAATTGCTTTAGATATCGGATGTGGAACGGGAATTGTCCTGAACGATATTAGGGAACATGCTGTGCCCGTGGGTATAGATGCTTCGGAAATTGCAATAACTCTCACCAAGACGAGAGGACATCAGAACTTGCTCTGCGCCGACGTATGTAACCTGCCCTTCAAAGATGAATCCTTTGACCTGATAACAACATTAGGTGTCTTATACAACGAGGGTGTCAAGAGTGATGATGCAGCCATAATGGAATCGTACAGAGTGCTAAAAAAAGGAGGCATTATTATTATTGACGAAGCAGCGTTCAATTTTTTACAGTCAAAACATAATATCAGCGTAGGCGGGGTTAGGAGATATAGGCGCAGTCAATTGATTAATAAATGTAAGAAATGCGGTTTCGAGATTTTGAAGGCTTCTTATTGGAATATGATTATGTTGCCTGTGTTTTATTTAGTTGTAAAGTTAGAGAATAAATTCATGAGACAATATGCAAAGTTGGCAGGTATTCCCAAGACTCTCAATAGTATTTTAAAGGCATATTTATATCTTGAGGCGTTCCTGTTAAAATACATAAATTTGCCTTTTGGGCCATCCGTAATTATAGTGGGCAGGAAATGAAAATAGATAGCGAATTGTCAATATCCTGCATTATCCCCATGTATAACGAAGAGGATAATGTCGCAGAAATTATCAGCCGGGCTGAGGATGTATTTAAAAAGCTTTTGATGAATTACGAAATAATAATAATTGAGAGCGGCAGCACAGACGGGACATGGCAGAGGATTAACGAGATTATAAAAGACCGGGGAAATGTTTATGCATTTCATCAGGAAAGAAGAGAAGGCATGGGCTCAGCCCTAAGATTGGGTTATGCCAAATGCCGGAAGGATTTGATATGTCATCTGGAAGCCGACAGCCCGTTTGATACTGAATATTTCAGGAAGGCTATTCCTATACTTTTGGAAAACGACTGTGTGATAGGATATAGAATTGGCGCAAAAGAAAGAAAATTCAGATGGTCGTATTATAATATGAACAAAAAAGGGGCATTCATCAGGCAGCTATATCATATAGGCTATAAGTTACTTTTAAAGGTTTTTTTTGGCTTAGATGTGCGGGATGTAAATTTTTCTTTTAAGATTTTCAAGCGAAGTCATATCCAAGAATTAGATTTAATCTCAAATGGATGGTTTATTGATGCAGAGATAATATTGGAACTGAGGAGAAAAGGCATCTTGCCTGTTGAAATGCCTATTGAATATATTGATAGAACTGCGGGGAAATCTACGGTGAGTTTATATACTCCAGTTCATATGGTATATGAAATGTTAAAATACAAAAAGGCCGTTAAAAGCAGGCGAGAGGCGGATTAGAATGACGGATGTTGTTTTTATAAGGATTTATCATTCGCTGGATGAAGAATTCGGCTATTTGTCAAAATTCGGTTATATTGAATTGACAAACGGGTTATGCTGGCTTGCGGCGGTTGTCAAACAAAATGGTTATAATGCGGAAATCATAGATGCCCTTGCCCTGCGATTAAGCAATGATGATGTTATTGCACTGATAAAAGAGAAGAATCCGAAGTATGTCGGAATAACAGCGTGCACTTTAGATATTTTTGGAGCTTCAGATTTAGCTCAAAAAGTAAAAAGTGTCAGGCCTGATATTATCACTATTTTAGGAGGCCCTCATATAACTGCGGTCCCTCTCGAAACAATGGAGCTATTCCCTGCTATAGATATTGGTGTTATAGGAGAAGGCGAGAGTACTATAATAGACCTGTTGAATTCACTTGGAAAGAGCGGCATGACGGGACTCTCAGGTCTTCAGGGCCTCGCTTACCGTGATGGTGATAAAGTCACCGTTACTCAACGCAGGGATTTTATTATGGATATCGATACCCTGCCGCTTCCGGCATGGGATCTGCTTCCTGATATAAGAAAATACTATTTTGCCCCGCCTTGGACTATGCACAGCGGGAGAACCGCCACTATTATTACTTCGCGCGGATGTCCTTTCCAATGTATCTATTGTGATAGAAAGGTCTTTGGCAATAAAATGAGACTCCATAGCGCTGGTTATGTTCTGGACATGATAAAGACGATGCATTTTAAATATGGTATCTGTCATTTCAGGATAGCAGATGACAATTTTATCGGACACAAAGGAAGGCTGAGGGAGATATGCAATCAAATCATAGAGGAGAAATTACCCATTACATGGTCTTGTCTGGCAAGAGTTGATTCGATTGACCCTGATTCTCTCCGTCTGATGAAAAAAGCAGGCTGCTGGTCCATTGCCTTTGGTGTTGAAACGGGCTCGCAAAAGATTCATGATTTTGAGAAAAAAAAGGTGACGCTTGAAAAGATAGAGCAGGCTGTAAAGATAACCAGAAAAGCCGGGATTAAAACTATTTCTTTTAATATAATAGGGCATCCCCTTGAAACCATAGAGACTATTAAGGAGACTATCAAGTTCAATAAAAAAATAAAGGTGGATGATTTTAAAACCCAGTTTATGATTCCATTCCCCGGTACCGAGCTGTATCAAATTGCCGAGAAATACGGTACATTTGATAGAGACTGGAAGAAGATGAGTGTGTTCAGAGAACCGATTTTTATTCCCCACGGCCTCACCAAGGAAGAATTGATACAATGGAATAAAAAAGCATTTTGGAGCTTCTATCTACGGCCAAGAATCATTTTTAAATATCTTACCCAGATTCGCAGTCTGCAGGAACTGAAAGTAATCATGATAGGCGGGCTAACCCTAATTGGCTGGAAAATTAAAGAGTTGTTTCATAAAAAATAGAAAAAATACGCTGATGACGGAGATAGGTTTATGGATTTAAATTCAAAAACGGTTCTGATAACAGGAGCGGACGGCTTTATAGGTTCGCATTTAACCGAAAGACTCGTTCGGGAATGCGGAAAGGTCAAAGCATTGTCTCAATATAATTCTTTTAATTACTGGGGATGGCTTGAGAGCATTGACTGCCTGAATGATATTGAAGTTCTTAAGGGGGATGTGAGGGACCCTCATTATTGTATGGGCATTCTTAAAAATGTAGATGTAGTATTTCATCTTGCCGCTTTAATAGCAATCCCCTATTCGTATCAGGCATGCGGCAGTTATGTTGATACCAATATCAAGGGCACGCTGAATATCTGTCATGCCGCTGTTGAAAGCGGATGTCAAAAACTCATTCACACCTCAACAAGCGAAGTATACGGGACGGCCAGATACGTGCCGATAGACGAAAACCATCCCAAACAGGCGCAATCCCCTTATTCAGCCACTAAGATTGCTGCCGACGCATTGGCTGAATCGTTTCACCGGAGTTTTAATTTGCCGCTTGTCATTGCAAGGCCCTTTAATACATACGGGCCCAGGCAATCTGCCAGGGCTGTCATCCCAACAGTCATCATACAGCTTCTGAACGGCCAGAGAGAGATAAAACTCGGGGCGCTGCATCCGACGAGAGACTTCGTTTTTGTTAAGGATACTGTTGAAGGATTTATCGAAATAGCGAAATCAGATAATGTCATAGGCGAAGAAATCAATATTGCAACGCAGACAGAGATATCCATAGCCGATATTGCAGGGAAACTTATAGAGATGATTAACCCTGGCGCCGCGATATTGAAGGAAAATCACAGGGTCAGGCCGGGGAAAAGCGAAGTGGAACGATTACTTGGCGATAACACAAAAATCAAATCCCTCACCAAATGGTCGCCGGCTGTGACTTTAGAGCAGGGGCTCAGAGAAACTGTCGGATGGTTCTCGCTGAAGGAAAACCTGAGGCTGTACAAGTCGGCAATATATAACATGTAGCTGAAAGATATTGCATGAAGGAGAGCGCTTTAAGATATATAGAACCGGTATTATTTTTTGTTTTATTAATAGTTGTTTTTGGTTTGCAATTGTATTCATGGATATTCCCATTCAGGGATTTTAACTGGCTTGCTTTTTTTCATCATGATTTAATCTACCAGGTTGAGAGATTTCTGCTGAACTTAAACTATACCGGCATAGAGATGCTCAACAGCGGGCATGCAGACTACGGAAGCGAACTTTGGCTCTTAATACCGTTCTTTAAGGTATATGAATTATTTTTATCAAACCCAAATCCGATTCATGCTTATTATTTTCTTGTAATTATTCATTTATTATGCGGGCTATCCTCATTTGTTGTGATAAGATTTCTATTTAAACGGTATACCGGCAATTCTGCGGGGGCCTCATTGTTTATTCTTATAATGATGAGTTCGCCTCTTTTTGTTCAGTATTTTTCATTTATTAAACCTGACCCGAATGTTGTTTTGTTGTGCATTCTTATTTCTCTTTCTGCTGCGTGTTTATTTTATGAGACGGCAAACAGGAGATGGCTGTTGGTTGCATTGACAGCCGCTGCTCTGGGAGCTGCAGTAAAATGGTGGAGCGCCTTTATGCTGTTTCCCATAACATATGCAGTGATGCTCAAAGGAAAAGAAATTGAGGGTGAGTTATTAAATTTAAAATATACATTTTGGGCAGTTATCGGTTCTGTCGTTATATTATATTTCGTGCAGCTTTTAGCGATAAGAAACGCCATTGCTATATTAATTGAGAATGGCGAGCCGATTTTTGACCCGGTTTTTATCAGCGGACTGCCTGCCTTGAAGAAGAGGGCATACGAAATTGTTTTGTTCTTAAATCAAAAATCCGGAATTGCTGTCAGTCTAATCCTTGCGATTGCCGGAATAGTTTTATATTGTGCGGCAATAAAATTTTTATTCCGGATAAAGCAAAAATTTTCGCGAAGTGATCAAGGACAGGGTGTTTTAATGGATTATCTGTTTCAGTTTGCACGGTTATCCCCTATCTTTATGTTTTTTTTCCTAATATTTGATATGCCGTTTTTGACAAGCAATCAGCTTGTGCACTCGGTGTACGATTTTTCGCAGAGTTTGAATTTAGGCCTTCGCAGTTCAGTTTCCAGCAGGAATGTCGGATTTTTGCTGAATGCAGGAGAATGGATAAATAACCTTATAGCGAACAATTTATTGTCATTTTTTACAGTCGGCGGGATATTATTTTCAATATATGCCTACTTTAAGAAGCTAAAGAGAGACAAGGGCAAATTTATCACACACGTATTATCAACCTATCTTATTTTTTTGCTGTCTTTCTTATTCTTATTCGTAACGCGAAAGGCGGCCGCTGTTCAGGCAATGATTTTTGCATTAATGATACTCTTTGTACTGTTTAATCTCTCTTGTTTTTTGAATTATCTCTCGGGCTACAGAAAAAAGATTTTTATCGCCTTGGTTTTATTGTTCAGCTTGTCGCAGATAATATGGCAGAATGTCAGATCGGTGTCTCCTTCGGTATACTCATTGTATACATATAGATATGGCTTCGCTGATAGCGTAAAAGATTTGAATATACAATTACTGGATGCTGTAAATAAGGGCAATCAGTTTGATAAGGATAAAACGCTGTTCTTTTGCCAGAGAGATTTCCCGATAGACCGGAATAAAATCGGATACCAGCGCCTGGAATTCAAGATATGCAGAAGTCCTGACAGGCTGGTGACAGCTCTGAACAAGGGAGATATGATATTGTTTACAGACGCTCAGAGAAACGAACAGTATAAAGACACGGTGGATTCATTGCTGCACATTAAAAAAATAATCCCTGTAGCAACCATCAACGGTAGGCGCTATCGTCTGGAGGGAGAGATAGAGGGCTATAGAGCATATCTTTATCAGGTGAACTCATGACAGGATTAGAGGTAGCAGGCGCTTGACTGTTTTAAGGGCTAAAACTATAGATTTATTCAGGCATGAGGGATTAACCGCTATTCAAAAGAAAAACAGCGAAACAAATCTTTCTGAAATTAAGGCCAATGCCGTTAAGCTGCGTTCCTATCCGCGCAGACTTGTGTTAGAGCTTACAAATGCATGCAACCTAAACTGCATTATGTGCGGGAGAGACGAGGAAAACTTTTCTTATAATTTTTTGAATATAGAATATCTGAATAGATTTAAAGAGATTTTTGAATGCATAGAAGAGGTTACTTTATTCGGATGGGGGGAGCCGACCCTCCACCCCAAGTTTAAGGATATTGTAAGTTTTCTTAATAACTATCCGGTGCGAAAATATTTTGTTACTAACGGCACTACTTTAAAAAGAATTACGGATTATTTATTTGACTATAAAATTGATATTATGGCTGTAAGTCTTGATGGCGCTGTTGCGGGAACCAATGACAGGATCAGGAGGAACTCAAACTTTAATAATATTGTTTCTGACCTTAAAGCGATAGTTCAACAGAGGAAAAAGAAGAAAGTGAGCTATCCGTATATAAATTTTGTTTTCACGCTGATGAAAAGCAATCTTCACGAACTGCCCGATATGGTTGGGCTTGCTCACGATATAGGTATAGAAGAAGTAAAGGCGGTATATCTTACTGCCTTTGGTGAAAACCTTGAAAAAGAGGTACTCCGGGACAGCGCGGTAGAGGTTAGAAGTGTTTTTGCAGAAACAATAAGGAGAGGCAATGAATTAGGGGTTAAGATTAAACTGCCCTATATCGAGGGTGAAGATATTGCCGGCGACAAATTTCATAAAGACTGTTTTGTAGGGTGGCGTGATTTTTTTGTTGGCTGTGACGGGTATGTCAGGCCATGTCAATCCATATCAAGAAAGATGTTTCACGTCTTAAAATATGAAAAATTTGAAGATGCCTGGAACTCAGCTGAGTTTGCGGACTTTCGCTCTGCTGTAAATGACCCGCAGGCTATGTGGGATGAATGTAAGCGCTGCTATCAGTCCTCTCATGCAAACTGGAACAGAAAGTCGTCGTTTCTTCAAAAGGGGCAAAAATTTGCTCCGGAATGGAAAGGGGGAATATAATGATAGAAGGAGTGAAAATTACACCTTTAAGGCAGATACTTGATGAGCGGGGCAAGGTTATGCATATGCTTCGCTGCGATGCTTCTCATTTTGAAAAATTTGGCGAAATTTATTTTTCATTTGTTCATTGCGGGGCGATAAAGGGATGGCATATACATAAGAAGATGACTCTCAATTATGCTGTGCCGGTTGGGAAGATTAAATTAGTTCTTTATGACGACAGACATGACTCTCCGACGCGGGGAGAGTTGATGGAGATTTTTACAGGCTCTGAAAATTATCAATTAATCACAATTCCCCCGCTTGTTTGGAATGGAGTTAAGGGCATAGCAGAGGGGACCTCAGTAATTGCAAACTGCGCTACACTTCCGCACGACCCTCAAGAAATTGAGCGCCTAAGTCCATTTGACAAAAAGATACCTTATGACTGGAACCTGAAACACGGTTGACCCTAAGAAATTGGCTAATAAAACGATGAAAAATCCTACGGTAAGCGTGATAATGAACTGTCTTAACGGTTCGAAATATCTTGCTGAGGCTATCGACAGTATTTATTCACAGACCTATAAGGACTGGGAGATAATCTTCTGGGATAATGCCTCTGCCGATAATAGCCCGGACATTGCTAAGAGTTACGATGAGCGGCTGAGATACTTCAAGGGAGAGAAGACAGTTCCCCTTTATGAAGCCAGGAACTATGCGGTGCAGCAGGCAAATGGCAAATACATAGCATTTCTTGATTGTGATGACATGTGGCTGCCCCGGAAGCTTGAATGGCAGGTCGCCGAGTTTGAAATAGACGAAAAGGTCGGTTTAGTTCATACAAATGTTGAGATATTAGAAGGGAATAACAATATAAGAAGAATGAGTAATATTCAGCCGAGTGGAAATGTTTTCAGGCAGCTGCTTAGGCATTATAGCATTAACTTGCAGACGGCGATGATTTCGAGGGCGGCGCTTTACTCTTTAAATGAATGGTTTGACGGTTTGCTGAATCACTCGGGAGATACGGATTTGTTTCTGAGAATAGCGCATAATTGGAATGTGAAATATTTGCCTGTTGTTACCGCAAGGTATAGAGAGCATGGGGAAAATCGCTCTCTGAAGTTTGCGGCGGATATTCCTGTGGAACTTGAATATATAATCGGGAAATTAGCCGGGCTCTATAGAGACTTCAGGAAGGAATATGAGATGGAGCTTATAGAGCTTAGGATGAGGCTGCAAAAAGGCCTCGCTGTTGCTAAATGGAAATCAGAGAATGGGCATGAGTCGAGGAAATTAGCGCTGAAACATTTAGCGAGTGTGCGTTCCTTTGTTTTAGTGTATTTTTTATCATTTTTCCCATATAAAGCGGTGAGTTTTTTCAGGAATCTCCTGAGAATCAGGTAATAATCTACACTTTTTTTAAAAAAATATTATGAGTATTGCAATAATCGTATTGATTGCTATAATTCATTTTTATATTTATGACCATTTCTGGTTTTTAAGATTGTTAGGTCTGGATATATATAGTCCAAAAATTAATTATGTATTTTTATTGCCGTTATTTTATATTGCCGCAATATATCAATTAGTCGTTTCAATAAAAACCGAACATGGGGAAAAAATATCTAAAACCGGCAAACAGTTGGCTGTTACGGCATTCTTGTATTTTGTCGCCAGTATTTTTACGGTGCTATTGCATGAGCTGGATTCTGGTTTTTTGATGGTAATAAAATATTCTTTCTATTTATTCATACCGATAATGCTGTCTTTAAGCGTATTTGCCATATTCAGAGATAATGAAGATATTAAAAAAACCGTATTTGTTTTATTTTTATTAGGCATTATTTTTTCTGCTTATGCTACGGTGTTACATATTAAAATAATGGCTGATATTGAAGGTTTTTATGATGTCTTCAGTATAGATGGGAAAATGTGGGCGGGAAACTCGGCAACATGGCTGTCAAGATTTTCAGTCCCGGGCGTGGGACCGACTAATTTCCCTTCAATGCTTATCCCCTTGATATTGGCGGGCATTTATTTTTTTAAGAATAGCGGTGGAAAGGTCAGGTATTTTTATGCCTTCGCATCTCTTTTTCTGTTTTACAATATTATAATAACCTCAACAAGAGGGGCCGTTGTATCGCTCTTGAGCGGTATGATATATCTTTTTGTAAAAGGTTGGTTTAAATATAAAAGGCCTCTTTTTGCTATTTCGATTGCCCTGTTAATTATATTTATTTTTTCTTTTAGTACAGGACTGTTATTAAGACTGTTGTCTACAGTAAATCAATTTATTCCTTCCATAGGCGAGTGGGATGTTATAGGCAGTCTTATAGAAAAAGGACATTATGGAGGATACGCCGTAGATGATATCTGGGAGGAAAAAAATAGGGGTATGCTTTTGGCACACGCTATTCAACGTGTTAATCCTGTTTTCGGTTTAGGTTTTTCCGGCATTCGCAGTCATATTATGTTTGTTGACGTATTAACACTGGGAGGATTGGTTTTATTAGTTCCACTCATGTTTTTTATCCTTTCTATTTATCGCAACTCCAGTGAGATATTGCATAAGGGACTCTACAAGGACGCACCTTCAAAAGATTTAGGGATAGTATTAATAGCGATATTTTTCAGTTATACTGTTGAGCAAATGTTCATGCCAGCCTTTGTCAATAATTACTGGCTGTGGTTCGGTTTTGAAGCGGCATGGGCAAGAAACTGCGAGACGGAACGCCGGGCTGCCGCAAAACTGTCATGAGCCGGCACAATCTATATGCTGTCGCGGGGCAAAAAAATGAAGAAGGTTTTATTAGTATTTCCTGACATTTCAGAAAGGTCGTGGCATAAAGGTTATTTTCATTATGGATTGGCGCATATTGCATCCTATCTTAAGCAGAATGTCCAAGATGTTGAAGTATCTCTATTGACGGTCCGCGATAAAAATTTAAGCCAAGCTGATTTTAATGAGAAGATAAAAAAGTTTCGTCCGGCGATAGTTGGTTTTACATCAACTACGCACAGCTTCCCGTTGGTTCAAAAGATGGTTGCGTGGACAAAGAAATTCAACAGAGACATCCTGACAGTATGCGGGGGAATTCATGTGACCATCAACCCGGAAGATGCCTTGCTGTCATCGGAAAGTGACGTTGTTGTCTGCGGGGATGGAGAATATCCCATGGAGGCGCTGATAAATGCATGGACAGAGCGTGGCGTAATAGCGCATGAAAGAGGAATATGGTATAGAAAAGATGACACAGTAATTAGCAATGGTATAGCCACGGTAGCGGATCTGGATTTACTCCCTGACCCTGACTGGGATATTTTTAATTATATGAAGTTAGACGAAGGCTCGCAGGGCATAGGAGGCCTGATGCTTTCAAGGGGATGCCCGTATCAGTGTTCATACTGCTGTAATCATAAGCTTTCAAGTATTTATAAAGAGAACAAGGCAGGTTATATTCGGTTCAAAAGCGTTGAAAAGTCAATATCCGAGATTAAAAATTTTGTAAATAAATTCCCTGAAATACATACCCTATATTTTGACGATGACATTTTACCGCTAAAAAAACAGTGGTTTCTATATTTTGCCTCCAGATATAAGAACGAAATAAATAAGCCGTATTGGTGCAACATCAGGCCTAATTTGGTGGATGAAGAGATAGTCGATGCGTTTGTTGAATCAGGATGCGTACGTGCCGGGATAGGGATAGAAAGCGGCAACGAAGTCATGCGTAATAAAGTTTTAAAAAGGAATGTTAGCGAACAAGTACTTGTAAATGCCGTATCGCTTTTGAAAAGGAAAAAGATTTACGTATATAGTTTCAATATGGTTGGATTACCTGGTGAAACAAAAAAAGAATTATTAGATACTGTTAGGTTAAATGCACGATTGAATATTGATAAAATGCAGTGTTCAGTCTTCTATCCTTACAGGCATACTGTGCTATATGATACCGTAGTTAATGGAGGACTTATAAAAGACGAGCGGTACTTGCTTGAATATACGCATGAAAGTATTTTGAAGTTCAGTTTTGCCCAACGGAATAGAATATATTTTACTGTACTGACAATAAATATAATCGCTAAACTTTACAGAATGCTGCATGGATATGCAGCAGAAATATTTTTAAAAGCGCTCTATTCAACGCCGTCATCTGTAATGATGCTTCCTATTGTAAATCGTATAATGAGGAAAGTGATTGCATCAAAAAATCTTGCCGAGAGGGTAAAAATAATTTTTAGATGGATTATCCCTTCTCCACCGACAGCTCTAACTACTAAGCGGGTGAAATAAATGAAGAAAGTAACCTTTGTCATTTCCGAGGCAAGACTTCACGAACAGCTCTCTATTATGGCTCTGAGCGCTTCCCTGAAAAATGCCGGGCACGAGACCTCATTGGTATTCTTTCAGAACGACCCGTTAAATAAAGACAAAATTGTACAGGCGCTTAAAAGAGAAAGCCCTGATTTTATAGCGCTTAGCTTTATGTCATGTGTAAAGGAACATTACATTGATCTGTCCGGCTATATCAAACAGCATATCAGCGCCCCGATAGTTATCGGCGGGCCTGCTGCAACATTTGACCCGAACCTGTGTAATTTTAATGATAACCCGTTTGATGCAGTTTGCATAGGCGAGGGGGACTTGTCTATTGTCAATTTTGTAAACAAATACAACAGCTCAGGAAACCCAATGCCATTGCACAATTTCGTTACGAGATCTGGAAACGGAGGGCATTCGAGAGGAGAGCTGCTTGACCTTATTGACCCGTTAGACCAATTGCCTTTCCCTGACAGAAAAATTATATATGACAAGGACGATTTTCTCAGGAATTCTAAAATCAAGATGTTTATGTCCGGCAGAGGCTGCCCCTATCAGTGTACTTATTGCTTCAACCATAAATACAACAGTATGTACAGAGGCAAGGGACACATTGTCCGTCATAAGTCGGTAGATTATTTTCTGGAAGAAATCCGTCAAAGCAGAAAAGAATATCCTCTGGAAGGGATCATCTTTGAAGACGATATCTTTATAATTAATAAGGAATGGCTGGCAGAGTTTGCTGAGAAGTATCCATGGGAAATAGGACTCCCTTATATGTGCTATGTCAGGCCCAATCTTGTTACTGTCGAGATTGCAGGATTGCTTAAGTCATCGGGATGTTATTCTGTCCGTGTAGCTGTGGAGTGCGGCAACCAAGACCTCAGGAACAAGATTTTAAAAAGAAATCTAACCGACGAGCAAATTCTGAAGAGCTGTCAGATTCTCCATGACGCAGGTCTTAAAGTCGGAACTATTAATATTCTTGGATTGCCAACAGAAACAATTGAGAATATGCAGGAAACGTTAAACTTAAATAGGGCTTGTAAGCCGGAACATGTGTCTGCAAATTTATTCATGCCGCTTCCCGGCGTTGATTTGACAAACTATGCTATTGAAAGTGGATTGTTAGATAAACATTTTACCTCGCCCAAGTCAAGTCATCATACCAGTGAAATGAAATATCCGGATGATGTAAAGAGATTTCTGTATCCCTTTAAAGCGCTTTTCCCGCTTATGGCGCAAAAGAAAAATATTGCAATGATTGCTCCCCTGTTAAAGAGATTGCCGGGGCCGCTTTTAAAAATTATCGACAGCGCCTACAGGCTTTACAGTAATTCGAGGTTTTATCCGAGGGTTCGTTTTAGCATTTTTGATAAATGGAGAGCCTTGAGGCGTTATCTTGCGATTATTTCTAAATAAAGATTCCGCTTACAGCATTTGAGCATATTGTATGAAGATATTGATAATTGAGCCGCCGGCTGTTTCGAAGTTTGGAAACCAGAGGATATTCGGGGGTAACGGAAGCAATAAGAGTGATTTCCGCAAACCGCCTCTGGACCTCATGATGATTTCAGGCTATCTGAGAAAAGAAGGGTTTGACAATGTCCTTATAGATGCGAATGCGTCAAGGAAAACTATAGATGATATAAGAGAAATCATAAAAAAAGAATCTCCAGATGTTGTTTTCTTTTCTACATCTACGTGCACAATTTACAAAGATTTACTGGTAGCAAAAGCTGCAAAGGAGGTTAATCCGTCAGTAGTAACGGTTGCTTTGGGCACGCATGTGATGGCATTGCCTGAAGATACTTTTAAAGAGTCTGAATATCTGGACGCTATTATCTATTCAAATGAGTGGGAACAAGCGGCATTGAATATAGCAGGGAATCTGACAAGTCTTGAAAATGCAAAGGGAATATTTTTCAGAAAACCTGATGGCAAAATTATAAAAACGGATATTCAGCCTCCAATGCAGAATCTCGATGATCTGGGTTTCCCGGCGCATGATAAATTAGAGAAGGAATTATACAGGGATCCTACAGCAAAGCGGTTTCCCAAGACGATGGTGATGGGGCAGAAGGCATGTATTAACAACTGCAGTTTCTGCTGTCAGCCGGCATTCTTTGGAGCGCCTGTACTCAGAAAGAGGTCTGTTGAGCACTTTCTGAAGGAACTCAGATGGGTTCAAAGTCTTGGTTTTAGAGAGGTCATGTTCAATGACGCTACCCTGACTGCTGATATGGAATGGGCAACGGCATTGTTTGAAGGGATGATAAGAAGCAACATTGATCTTACATGGAATTGTTCGACAAGGGCTGACCGTGTTAATGCTGAAATTCTTGAGATGATGAAGAGGGCAGGCTGTCATACTATCGCAATCGGCATGGAAAGCGTGGACCCTGCTGTGCTTAAGAACATAAGGAAGAATATATCTGCAGAACAGATAAGGGATGCGGTATCCATGATTAAAAATCATGGCATGGATACGATTGTTTTCTGTGTTGTGGGATTTCCCGGAGAGACCAGAGAAAGCATAGAAAAGACCACTTCATTTTTAACAACCCTTGATACAACCTTTATAACGCTTGGCATAGCGGTGCCTGCGCCGGGCACTGACTTTTATAAGTATGTTGAGGAGAATAATTATCTTTTAACAAAGGACTGGAGCCTTTATGATCCAATGAAGAAACCAGTTTTCAGTTATCCATGGCTTACGTCGGATGAAATCGCATATTATTCAAAACAGGGACTTCGCAAGTTCTATCTCAGGCCTAAATATATTTTCAGCAGGCTGAAATCAATAAGAAGTATTTCTGAAGCAGCGGCTTATTTCCGTAATTTTATAGGGTTTATGAAGCGATATGTCATATCAAAACATTAATAACAAAGACGTTTTAAAATACAACATTCTCTTCCTTATGAATGGAGCAAAACCGCCAAGAGGCGGGGAGTTTTTGACGCTTTACCTGATTACGCATCTGAGAAGGGACATATTCCGTCCGCTTCTGGTTTATGCGCATGAGGGCGTAATTGTCCGGCGATTAAAGGAGGCGGGCATAGACAATGTTCAAATCCCATTAAGCAGTAAGATCGCAAATATTTATCCAAGAGAGATAAGCCTTCACAGCCCTTTTTTTGTAATATCATTCCTCTGGCATTTGGCTTTGGGCGGCAGTATTTTTAAATTAAATAAAATTTTAAAAGAAAATAATATCCACCTGATATACTGCGCAGACAACATATCCAAATTCATAGGGGGGATTACCGGGAAAATGGCCGGAGTGAAAGTTGTAGCGCACTGTCATGATGATTTTAAAGAAGATACGCTGGGAAAGACAATGAGGATGTTCTATTTAATGCTCCTTGACAGGATATTGACTGTATCGGACAAGGTAAAAAAGTTTTTTGCTGTAAATAAGAGGGGATTTCAGAAAGCAATAACAGTTTATAACGGAATTGATGCTGATATCTTCAATCCTCAGAATGTATCCGAAGATATCAGAAATGAGCTGGGATTGAAAAAAGAGAATATTGTTATAGGCAGCATTGGCGTCATTGAGAAGGATAAGGGGCATAGATATTTAGTTGAAGCGCTTGCAAGACTTAAGGCTGAGGGCATCACCAATGTAGTTTGTGTTATATGCGGGACCGGGCCTCAGGAAGCAGACCTTAAAGAGCTTGTGCGCGCTAAGGGGCTGGATAGGGAGGTTTTATTTTTAGGGTTTAGGGATGATATTCCAAAGGTATTAAAAGTATTGGATATCCTTGCGTTAATGTCTTTAACGATAGAATCCTTTTCAATGGCTGCTGTAGAAGCCATGGCAATGGAGGTGCCTGTAATTGCCACCAGTATTGGAGGAATTCCCGAGGTGGTGGATGATGGTAAAACAGGAATCATAATTCCTCCCGGAAATGTTAATGCTCTTTGTGAGGCGATAAAGCTTCTAATTCAAAATCCTGGAATAAGATTGCAAATGGGTAAAAATGGAAGAGTGAGGGTTCTTGAGAAGTTTACTGTAGAGCAGAATGTCAGGAAGACAGAAGATGTTTTTCTTTCATTGTTGGAGATTTGATTATGTTCTTCTGGTTATCTAAAGTTCTCTGGTTTATAGTAAATCCATTCAATGTGATACTGATATTGCTTGTATTGGGATGGCTGCTGCTTTTCAAAAAGCCTTCAGCTGGAAAGAAGCTGATTGGGCTGGGGCTGCTGATAATATTTGTGGCCGGGTCAGGTCTCTTGCCAGGCATTATGATGCGCTCACTTGAAAATAGAATTCCTGCAGGCGCAATTCCTTCAAAAATAAACGGTGTCATTGTTCTGGCAGGCATGGTTAATATGGAATCTTCGAGAAAAGGGCTTATTGAACTCACGGAGCAGTCTGACCGGATAATAGAAGGAATTATCCTGCTTCAGAAATATCCCGAAGCAAAGCTGATTATAACCGGTGGAAGCGGATCTTTAAACCAAGGCGAAAATCTTAAGGAAGCAGATTATCTGAAAAAACTGGCAATATCGCTTGGTGTAAATAAAGAGAGAATACTGATTGAACGAAACTCAAGAAACACGCACGAACATGCAGTCGCAATGGCTAAGATGCTGCCTGATAAGAAGGGACAATGGGTGCTTATTACTTCTGCTTTTCATATGCCGCGTTCATTAGGATGTTTTAAGAAAGAGGGGATAAATGTTATCCCGTATCCTGTTGATTACAAAACTAAACTGGATAATGCTTTAACTTTAACTTCATTTTTGCCCACATTGGGGAATATAGGCAGTTTTAACGTTGCTTTTCATGAATGGACAGGCTTAGTTGCCTACAGATTGAAGGGATATACTGATTCCGTGTTTCCGGAACAGGTTAACTGAAAGTGAAAATCCTCTGTCTTAACCCGCCTTTCAAAACAGAATACGGACGCTTTTCAAGGACGTCAAGAAGTCCTGCTATAACCAGGAGCGGTACTATCTATTATCCTATATGGTTATGCTACGCCGCAGGTGTGCTTGAAGATGCAGGGCATGAAGTAAAGGTGATTGACAGTTGCGCCTATGGATATGACCTTGAAGCCACTCTTAGGATTGTTGCTGAATTTAAGCCAGAGATGGTTGTCATTGATACGAGTACGCCAAGCATATACAGTGATGTAAAAACAGGAGCGGAGATAAAAAAAATATTGCCTGGTTCTTTTGTAGTATTAATGGGGACTCATCCGAGCGCCTTGCCGGAAGATACATTGCAATTAAATTATGCAATTGATGCCGTTGCAGTGGGAGAGGCTGATTATACGGTAAAAGAACTGGCGCAGAAACTATCACAGGCAAATCTGCGCACTGTTCAGTCTGATGCTGCATACAGGAATAACATTTTAAGTTCCATAGATGGTATTGCCTACAGAGTTGACAGCAGTGTCCATGTAAACAAAAGAAGGGAGCTTATCGCAAATCTTGACGCACTCCCTTTTGTAAGCAAGGTGTATAAGAAACATCTTGATTCAACGAAGTATTTTTTTGCGGCAAGCGATTATCCTGAAGTGCAGATAATGACTGCGCGCGGCTGCATTGCACAGTGCACTTTCTGTGTTTATCCGCAAACAATCCATGGGCTTAAATACCGCATGCGTTCACCGCAGAGTATTGCCGATGAATTCCAGTGGATAAAGGAGAATATGCCGGAAGCAAGAGAAGTAGGGATGGAAGACGATACGTTTACGGGAAGTCAGAGCCGTGCAATTGAGTTATGCAAGGAGATGATAAAGAGAGGTATCAGGCTTAAATGGTATTGCAATGTGAGAGTAGATTTAAGATACGAGACTATGGAATGGATGAAAAAGGCAGGCTGTGTGCTTGTGACAGTAGGATATGAGAGCGCTAACAAGGATATTCTGAAAAATATAAATAAAAGGATTACTCCTGAGATGATACTTGAATTTTCACGAAACACAAGGAAGGCAGGGCTTCTGGTGCATGGCTGTTTTATGGCCGGCAACAGGGGCGAGACAAGAGAAACTCTCGAAGAGAGTTTGCAGGCGGCATTGAAAATGATGGATGACACTATGCAGTTTTTCCCATTGATGGTGTATCCGGGCACAAAGGATTATGAATGGGCAAAGAGCGAGGGACTGCTTACGATTAAAGATTTTTCTGATTATGTGACTGAAGACGGCTGTCACAACAGTGTGCTGAGAATGCCTGATATGGATTCTGATGAAATAACGAAATGGTGTGATTATGCAAGGCGGAGATATTATTTGAGGCCCAGATATATCTTATATAAGCTGTTTCAGCAGATGCGCCATCCGTCAGAGATAAGGAGAACGTTTAAAGCAGCGAAGAGATTTTTGAGGTTTCTTATTCCCGGGAAATAAATTTATGCATGACCTGTCAGTTGTAATGGCGACTTATAATGAAAACCCTATTTTTTTAAAGGCGTGCATCAACAGCATATTAAACCAGACGTTCAGAAACTTTGAATTTATAATAGTAGTGGAGCCGCAGGAGAAAAACATGGGATTTCTATCAGGTGTCGAAAGTTCGGACAACAGGGTGAGAATCCTGAAGAATGAGACAAGGCTGGGTGTTGCGGGTTCCCGCAACAGGGCAATCCTTGAGAGTTCAGGGAAATACATTGCCCTTATGGACAGCGATGATTATTGTGCCCCGGACAGATTTGAAAAACAATTAGGTTTTTTTGGGGATAATCCTGATGTGAGTGTTGCGGGCTCCAATATGTATTTGCTTGACAAGGACGATAATATAACAGGAGAAAGAAAATATCCTGAGTTTCACAGTAAGATACAAAGAAGCTTTCTGCTTACAATGGCTGTCGCAAATCCATCTGTTATGTTCAGGAAAAAAGATATTGATGAAGTTGGTCTCTTTGATGACAGGCTCTACAAGTCGGAAGATTTTGAGTTATGGCTCAGGTTTCTGGCTCATAACAAAAAGATGCATAATCTTCAGGAAAATCTAATTTATTACAGAATGCCGGCGTTACATAACGAGAAGAGGGGCCATATGCACTGGAGAAACAATTATATTGCAAGAAAGCGATACAGCAGACTCATATGGCCCTTGCACCTTAGATTTTTGAGCCTGCTTCTCTTTTTTTTGGTCAGCCGTCTCCCTGATGTCTTTCTGGATTATTTGTTGAATTTGAAGATTGCGGAGAGGATAAAGCATATAAAACCCAAACTTGGTGATAGGGAGCTATGATTATGGACTTAGTCATCATAGCGGGCGGTAAGGGGACTCGCCTCGGGCTTAAGGATACACCCAAACCCATGGTTGAGGTCGGAGGCAAGCCCTTGCTGGAGCATCAGATTAACCTCGCAAGACAATATGCAATAAAAAATATCTATATACTGTCAGGCCATCTGTCAGAGGTTATTGCTGATTATTTTGGTGACGGCAGAAAATTCGGGGTTAATATCACCCATGTAATAGAGAAGTCTCCCTTAGGCACAGCCGGCGCTGTTAAACAACTTGAAAACAGGCTCAACGAAAGGTTTATGGTGTTTTATGGGGATGTATTTTTAGATATTGATTTGAAGTCCTTTATGGATTTTGATGTGAAGACTCATTCTATAGCAGACATAATTGTACATCCTAATGACCATCCCCACGACAGTGACCTTGTAGAGATTGACGACGACAACATAGTCACGGCTTTTTATTCAAAGCCCCATGATAAAAAGCAGTATTACAGAAATCTGGTTAACGCTGCTGTGTATATTTTAAGCCCTGACATCTTTGATTACATTCCTCAGGATAAACCCTCGGATTTCGGAAAAGACGTTTTTCCCCCAGTTTTACAGTCAGGAGAAGTGATCAGTGTGTATAAGACCGCTGAGTACATAAAGGATATAGGAACCATAGAAAGACTTGGGAAGGTAAGCAGGGACATAATGGGCGGTAAGGTTAAGATGTTTTCAAAAAAGAATAAAAGGCCGGCTATTTTTATTGACAGGGATGGAACTATTGTAAAGGAGGTTGACTTGCTTCACAGAGTTGAAGACCTTGAGCTGCTGCCTTTTTCGGCCTCGGCAATTAAGAAAATAAATAGCTCTGACTACCTGAGTTTTCTTATCACAAACCAGCCTGTTGTCGCCAGAAACCTTTGCGATACTTCGGTAATAGCGCAAATCCACAATAAACTTGAGACTTTGCTCGGCAGGGAAGGGGCATATCTTAATGATATTTACTTTTGTCCGCACCATCCCGATAAGGGCTATCCGGGTGAAAATCCTGATTTCAAGATTGACTGCGATTGCAGGAAGCCAAAAACAGGCATGATAAGCAAAGCTGTAAAAGAGTATAATGTTGATGTTGAGTCATCCTGGTTTATAGGAGATAGGACTGCCGATATTCAGACAGGTAAGAATGCAGGCATGAAGACAATACTTGTAAGGACAGGCAATGCCGGGAAAGACGGGAAATTTGAAGTCAGTTCTGATTATATATTTGATAATATTGGAGATGCAGTAGATTTTATCTTAAGTAAAAAAGAGATATCATCATGATTATCACAAGAACGCCATTTAGAGTGAGCTTTGCCGGAGGCGGAAGCGATCTAAAGGAGTTTTATTCAAAGAACGGCTACGGCGCTGTTGTCAGCGCTGCTATTAACAAATATATGTATATCGTCATACATCCATATTTTCATGACAAGATACGCCTGAAATATTCAAAGACAGAGGATGTAGAAAATGTTGATGAGATACAGCACCCGATAGTCAGGGAGTGTCTGAGAAAGGTGAAGCTTGAAAAAGGGGTTGAAATTGCGAGTTTTGCCGATGTCCCTGCAGGCACTGGGCTTGGCTCATCCAGCGCTTTTACAGTAGGTCTCTTGAATGCTTTGTATGCGTATAAAGGGAAAGTTGTACCAAAAGAGAGGCTTGCAGCAGAGGCCTGTGAGATAGAAATAGATATACTGAAAGAGCCTATTGGGAAACAGGACCAGTATGCCGTTGCATACGGGAATATAAACTACATAAAATTCAATAAAGATGAAACAGTGGATGTCTCACCGATATTATTAACAGAACAGGCAAGGGAGAAACTTGAGGACAGGCTTTGTCTCTACTATATTGGCGGTAAAAGGAAAGCAGGTGATATACTCAATGAGCAGAAAAGGAATATGCTGGACGAAGAAAAATTCCAGAATTTAAGAAAAATGGTTATGCTTGCAGATGAACTGAGAGCTGTATTGAATAAGGAGAATATAGACTCATTAGGAGGTTTGTTGCATAAAGGATGGCTGTATAAAAAGGAGCTTGCGAGAGGGATCTCAAATGAAGATATAGATGCTTTATACGATAAAGCAGTGGAGCATGGCGCATCCGGCGGAAAGCTTCTTGGTGCAGGAGGCGCTGGTTTTTTGTTATTCTATACAAATAGCCATGAGAACCTGAAAAAACATATTGGATGCAAAGGATTGCCGTTTAATATTGACAGGGAAGGCACAAAGATAATTTTTTATGAGTAAAAAGGATATTTTATGCCATCGGTATTTTTGAAAAATTACCTTTTAGAACTTACAGGCATCATTAATATGATTGATGCAAAGGAGTTTGAAAGCCTTGTCGGCGAGCTTGCCGGCGCATATGAAAAACAGTCAAATATATTCATCTGCGGCAATGGCGGCAGCGCTGCTACTGCATCTCATTTTGCATGTGATATCAACAAAGGCGTGAGTTTTGGCAAGGAGAAAAGATTCAGAGTGATCTGCCTGAATGACAGCATTCCGACAATAATGGCTTATTCTAACGATGTCTCCTATGACAGTATTTTTGTGGAGCAGCTTAAAAATTTTATGAATGCAGGGGATTTGCTCATCGGAATTTCGGGAAGCGGCAACTCAGGGAATGTACTCAATGCTGTCAGATATGCCAATGAAAAGGGGGGAAAGACATTCGGTATCTGCGGTTACGGCGGAGGCAGGTTAAAAGGCACAGCACAGAAATCTCTTGTTGTTAACAGTAAGGATATGCAGAAGGTGGAAGACGCACATTTAATAATTTTGCACTGCGTAATGCAGTGGTTCAATGCAATTAATAGATAAGTCCTACATATATTTCTTAATCCCGTTCCTCTTAACCCTTTTCGTTACCCCTGTGGTAATCCGTCTCGCTGTAAGGTTTGACTGCATTGATAAGCCCGGCAAAAGAAGAATTCACAAATATCCTACTCCGAGATGGGGCGGCATAGCATTTTTTATAGGTATTCTGCCTGTGTTTCTTTTTTTGCAGATTGACAGACAGATTGCGGCTTATCTGACGGCCTCGCTTCTTCTTATAACTATGGGTGGGATAGATGACTGGAGGCAGGTTGGCTGGAAGGTAAAGTTTTTGGGAATAATTACAGCTATCACTATTGTTATCTTTGGCGGAGGTGTAGTTATAAATTCTATAGGGACGTATGGTTCTTATGGAAAAGTTGAGCTTGGGATATTGAGCATCCCTTTTACGTATTTGGGTATTGCAGGAGTTACCAATGCAATAAATCTTATTGATGGATTACATGGACTTGCAGGCGGCGTATCTTTAATAGCATTTATTTTTATCGGCATTGCAGCATATCTTTCAGGTAATTATATGCTGGCAGTTATTTCTCTTGCATTTGTCGGCGCCCTTGGAGGTTTTTTATGGTACAATTTTCCGAAGGCAAGGATATTTATGGGAGACTCAGGAAGTCTTTTCCTCGGATTTTCACTCGCGGTATTTTCTGTTTTCCTTACACAAAATGCAAAATTTCCTATAGAGCCGATGTTTCCTGTCTTGGTGCTCTTTATTCCGATATTTGACACCCTGAGAGTTGTTTTTGTAAGGGTGTTCAGTATTAAGAATCCATTTAAGGCAGACAAAACCCATGTTCATCATTTACTTGTTAGAAGAGGAGTGTCTCCGGTAAGTGCAGTTATTTTTTTATGGACATTAAGTGCATTTCTTGGAGGGTATGCAATTTTACTGATAAGAAGGACATCCACTTCATATCTGGTTGTAACGCTGTTGGTGTCTCTATTGTTTAGCTTTTTTGCTGACTCGCTTGTAAGGAGAAGACAGTAATTGTTCTGATTAAAGCCTCCAGTAGTTTAGTCCTGCCTTCAATGCCTCATCCTTCCCGTATATTCCTTTAACATCTATAAGGGATGCATTACTGTTGCACAGGCCCTTAAGATATTCCATAGAATAATCGGTGTATTCCTTGTGTTTGACGGCAACAATTATTCCGTCAAACGGGCGTTTCTCTTCAGGGGTTTGCATGAGCTTGATGCCATATTCTCCTGACACATCATCAGGACTGGCATGAGGGTCGTGGACGTGAGGCTCAACGCCGTATTCCCTCAGTTCGTTATAGATATCTATTACACGCGTGTTTCTTATGTCTTTCACATTATCTTTGAATGTAAATCCGAGAATGAGGATTTTGCTGCCTTTCACCGCCTTATTTGATTTTATGAGATGTTTTATTGCCTGTTCTGCTATATATTTCCCCATGCCGTCATTGATGCGCCTTCCTGACAGGATTACCTCCGGGTGATAACCGATAGACTGTGCCTTGAAAGTCAGATAATACGGATCAACACCTATACAATGGCCGCCTACGAGCCCTGGCTCAAACCTTAGAAAATTCCATTTTGTTGATGCGGCATCCAGAACAGCTCTGGTATCCAACCCGAGTTTGTGGAATATAATGGCGAGTTCATTAATGAGGGCGATATTGAGGTCCCTCTGTATGTTTTCTATGACCTTTGCAGCCTCGGCAGTCCTGATATCAGGGGCTTTGTGAATGCCTGCCTTTACGACAAGTCCATATATCTTTGCAAGTAGTTCTGTTGTTTCTTTGTCCCCTCCGGCTACGACTTTTATTATATTGGTCAGATTGTGGTCTTTGTCTCCGGGGTTTATCCTTTCCGGAGAATAGCCAATTCTGAAGTCTTTTCCGCATTTCATTCCGGAATATTGTTCAATGATGGGCACACAGATATCCTCTGTTACTCCGGGATACACCGTGGATTCGTATACTACAACAGAGCCTCGCTGAATATTTTCTCCGACGATCCGTGATGCTGATTCGAGAGGCTTCAAGTCAGGTATCTTGTATTTGTCGATAGGTGTAGGAACAGCAATTATGATTACAGATGCCTCTCTGAGCCTTTTGGGGTCCGATGTGAAATCTATACGGCTGTTCTTTAAATCTTCTGCTGTAATTTCACCTGTTATGTCATTACTGTTTGAAAGTTCCTCTGTCCGCTGCTTTTTGATGTCAAAGCCTATGACTTTTCCAACTACCTTCCCAAATTCAACAGCCAGAGGCGTGCCTACGTATCCAAGGCCCACAATGGCAATTGCCTTTTCACCTTTAAGTATTTGGTCAATCATTTTCTAATTAACTCAGCTCCAAAAAATAGAACAAGCTGTTATCCCTTCTGAATTACCTTTGGTATCGCACTGAATTTTAATATATAGCTGTAGGAAAATCAAGAAATGGCTGGACAGTTGTCATTCCCGCAGTCAGTAAGCGGGAATCCAGACAGTTAAGGAACTGGATGCCCGATTAAAAACTTCGGGCATGACAGATAAAATTTTATGTGTCTTTACTTATGAACTGATTAGTAATATGCGGTGGATATCTGCAAAGGAAGAACCCAGCATGTTGCTGCAGGGTTCTTCCTTTGGTTTAGCTGGTTTAAATATCGTAGTACAGGAAAAACTCGTAGGGATGCGGTCTCAGCCTTAGTGCGTCAACCTCTTTTGACCTCTTGTAGCTTATCCATGTGTCTAAGGCATCCTCTGTGAATACATTCCCCTTCCTGAGGAATTCATTGTCAGCCTCAAGATTATCCAAGGCCTCTTCAAGGCTTGCAGGCATTGTCGGAACAGACGCCAGTTCTTCAGGCCCCAGATCATAAATGTCTTTATCCAATGGTTCGCCCGGGTGTATCTTGTTCTCTATGCCGTCCAGCCCTGCCATGAGCATTGCTGCAAATGCCAGGTATCCATTGCATGACGGATCAGGGAACCTGACTTCAGCCCTCTTTGCTTTCGGACTTGGAGAATAGGTCGGAATCCTTATGCATGCTGAACGGTTTCTTGCTGAATATGCGAGATTAACAGGAGCCTCAAAGCCCGGCGTAAGCCTTTTATAAGAATTCGTAGTCGGGTTTGTGATTGCAGCAAGCGCTGGCGCATGCTTAAGAATGCCGCCGATATAATACAGCGCAAGCTCGCTCAGCCCTGCATAGCCGTTGCCCGCAAAAAGAGGTTTGTCCTTCTTCCAAATACTCTGGTGGCAGTGCATTCCGGAGCCGTTGTCACCGAATAAAGGTTTCGGCATAAAAGTCACTGTCTTGCCGTGCCTTTTTGCAACATTCTTAACGATGTATTTGAAGAGCATCAGCTTATCAGCCATCCTGACCAGAGAGTCGAATCGCATGTCTATCTCTGCCTGGCCTGCTGTTGCAACTTCATGGTGCTCCCTCTCAATATAGATGCCGCACTTCTGCATCTCCATGACCATCTCTGTCCTGAGATTTACCTGACTGTCTGTCGGAGGCACGGGAAAATAACCTTCCTTGTGTCTCGGCTTATATCCGAGGTTTGGCTTCTCATCCTTGCCTGAATTCCAGATGCCTTCAACAGAGTCAATAAAGTAATAACCGCTGTTAGAGGTCTGGTTGAATCTAATATCATCAAAAATGAAGAACTCAGCCTCAGGGCCGAAATATGCTGTATCGCCGATGCCTAATGACTTAAGATAGGCCTCTGCCTTCTGTGCGATATAACGCGGGTCCCTTGTGTAGAATTCCTTTGTGATAGGGTCTACGATGTTGCATATAAGGCTTATTGTCGGATACTCCATGAATGGGTCCATAAACGCTGTTGCAGGGTCAGGAATTATAAGCATATCCGATGTGTGAATCGCCTGCCATCCCCTTATTGAAGAGCCGTCAAAACCAAGGCCTTCTTCAAATATTTCTTCTTTTAATTCAGAAATCGGCACTGCGAAATGCTGCCAGATTCCGGGAAAATCAAGGAACTTGAAATTTGCCATGACTGCCTTGTTTTCCTGAGCCATTTTGATTACGTCTTTCGGTGTCATTTTTCTCCTCCTTTTATTTAGTTTTTAGTGCCAGTGCTTAGTGTCAGCAAGTAAAGACTCTCTGACACTCACACTAATAACTGACACTGATTATACTGCTGCTTCTCCTTGCTCTCCTGTTCTTATCCTTACTACATTTTCCACAGGATAAACGAATATCTTTCCGTCGCCTATCTTTCCTGTCTTCGCTGTTTTTTCTATTACAGCGACCACTTTTTGTGCAAGGCTGTCGGATGTGACCACCTCTATCTTTATCTTCGGGATAAAGTCAACGACATATTCAGCGCTTCTGTAGAGTTCGGTGTGTCCCTTCTGTCTGCCAAAACCCTTAACCTCTGTGACAGTCATGCCCTGTATGCCGATTTCGTTCAGAGCATCTTTCACTTCGTCAAGCTTAAAGGGTTTTATTATCGCCTCAACCTTTTTCATATATCACCTCCTGTATCTGAGTTAAAAGTTAGAAATTAAAAGTTAAAAGTCAAAAGTCTTTAATTCGTTAACTCCTAACTTTTAACTCTCAACTCTTAACTTTTCGCAAAAAATGCCTTATAAAAATTCACGGCCCTGCCATGGTATATCTCGTAAAGTTTTTCAGTCTCTGCTTTTATTTTATTTAAGTCCACAGGCTCGTTTTTAAGCCAGTCATAAACCATCTCTTTTGAAACTTCTATGTGAAACTGAAACGCATAGGCATTGTCGTTGTATTTAAATGCCTGATTAGGATAGAGGCCTGATTTTGCGAGCCTCACAGCGCCTTCCGGCATGTCAAAGGTTTCCCCATGCCAGTGAAATACGCTGAATTTTTTCCAGAAATCTCCTGCCTTCGGATGTAATGCAAGTTTTTTCATAATATTGTCTTTTATCCCTGACTCTGTAAGCTCTATATTATACCAGCCTATCTCAGGTTCTTTTCCCTTATAGACATTTGCTCCAAGAGCCCTTGCCATTATCTGCGCGCCAAGGCATATGCCGAGGACTTTCCTGCCTTTTTTTATAAATTCTCTTGTTAGCTCTTCTTCCTTGCTGATGTAAGTATAGATGTCACCCTCATTCACGCTCATCGGGCCTCCCATCATTACAAGTATATCGAAGTTGTTTGTCTCCGGAACAGCCTCAGTTTCAAGTTCTACAATATTATAATGAATGTTTGCTTCTATGAGAAAGTCCTCTATGGTTCCAGGGCCTTCTGTCTTTACATTCTTTAAAATCAAAACAGACATCAGCCTTAATGCATCAACAATCATGCCAGCAGCGATACATTGATTTGTAAGGTTTTCTTGACTTAAAGATGCATGAGTGCCTTATTTTTAGGCATATGTGATTAATTAATAAGCAGAACATCTTGTTTTTTACTGTTGTTTTATAAGTGTGGTTACGGCAGCAAAGGCGTCTTCAACAGAAATGTCAGCTGCATTTCTGTTTTTTTTCAGGATGACATGTTTTGTGCCCCATGGCGCCCAACTATCAGGATTGGTTGAACCCCATATTGTCACAACAGGTTTTCCCAAAGCTGCAGCAATGTGCATTGCTCCTCCGTCGCAGCAGACAACAAGACTGCTCACGCTCAAGGCGGCAATAAGCTCTCTGATATGAGAGGTTTTGTATGCAGCAGGTTCTGGTTTTAAGGAATTTTTAATAATCTCTGCCTTTTCATCATCTCCGGGGTGGTATACATTCTTTTCACTGCCGGGCGACCATAGGAGAAGTATAGCAGCAGCGTAATTTGTAGATATAAGATTTGCAAGTTCTACAAATCTCTGAACAGGCCATCTGTTCTCAGGACGTCTGCTGCTTATATGAAAGGCGATGACAGGCTTTTCTTTCAGAAAGCCTGATGAGTTCAAGAAATCCTTAACTTTATTTACCTCTGTGGTTTCAGGAAACATCCTTAATCCAGAAGGCTGACCGTTTATGCCGAGGGGAGTCAACAGATTATAGGTCTTCTGAACCTCATGGAGTATTCCCCCGGGTTCATACAGAGGCATACTATAGCACTTTGATTTTTCCATGCCTTTTTTTAAGTATCCTATTCTTGTTTTTGCGCCGGTAAGCAGCGTATATCTTGCGAGCCGTGGAGAATATGCACCGCAGCCTATGGCAATGTCATATCTTTCTTTCCTTATTTTCTGTAAGACCCTCAGATTATTTAACCACACAGAAAACTTGTTCTTGTCAGGGGCATGTTTTGCTTTTTCGTATATGTAGAGTTCGTCTATATCCGGATTGTTGATTACAGCGTCCGCATTATAAGTGTTTACCAGAATACCTATTTTTGTGTCAGGGTATTTTTCTCTAACAGCATGGATAGACGGAGTTGTGCAGACAAGGTCTCCTATGTTGTCGCGGCGTATAAAAAGGATTTTTGTTATCATGCCTTTTTATCAATGCTTTTTTCTTTTGGAAGTTTGTGCATAACAGCCATTCCTATCCCAAGCAGCATCATAAAAAGCAATTTGCTGTCGTCACCGTCGAAACTCCCAAAAAAATTATTAACCCAGTAACCTGCCATCATGGTAATCAACGATGCTGAGAAATACTGAGGCATGTCTTCCTTGGCGGTAACCCAGTATCGCCAGCAGGCCCAAGCGAATGCGCCTATCATCCATAAAAAAACCACCAGCCCCTGGATGCCAAGCTCAAATGTTACCCCTATAAATGTATTATGAACTTGCGGATAGATGAAATGTTTGTTCTGGGCAGTTCTTACCGCTTTCCCGAAGAGGAACCTGCTGTAGCCATGAGGATAGAAGGGGTTTTTCAATATCTCATCTGCTGCGGTCTTCCACATTGCCAGACGGTGTCCGGCGCCCATATCTGCAGAATACCCTTTTTCTATTTCTTCAGGTGACATTTTCGAATACTCTTCTAATGACGGCATTTTGTTCAAATTGTCCTGATTTCGTATCAACTTGTTTTCTATATATGCAAACCCAGTCAAAAAAATGACGAAAAAAATAACGGAACTCAGTAGCCAGCGTCTTTTCCTGAGCAATAAAATGCCGGCTAAAATTGCCTGGACGGTTAATGCGAGATATGCCGCTCTTGTGAAAGTAACATGCAAGCCTGCAAGGTTTATTGCAAATAATGCGTAAAGAGCTATGCGTTGCGATGCCTTTCTGAAATAGAACATCCCCCAAAATAGAAATGGAATTACCATTGTGTGGTATAAACCGGCTATTTCTCCGCCGCCGGGGTCTCTCAAGCCTCCGGCGCGGTAAGTTGCCTCAAATAACGAGCCGCCTTTCATATACAGGGCATAGAAAGAAGCAATGCTGAATACAAGACTTCCAATGAAAAGAACCCGTGTGAGCAGTATCCCGTCACTGTCCTTTTTTACTGCCAAGTAAGAGATATAAAAGAGCAGGATAGGCGTAAGGAGTTCACCCCTTATCTCCTTTAAGCTTTCACGGAAATCGACAGAGGTCATCAGAGAAGCTGCGGCAGCTATTAAGAATGCCATGAACGGCAACTCAAAAGATGTCTTAATCCATCTGAAGTCTTTTGTGAAATAATACCTGAATATGAGCAGCGCCGCAGGAGTGAAAAGCGCAAAAGAGCGGATAGTTGCTGTGTGAGCAATGGGAAGGACAAAAATCAGGAGGCTTAAGCAAAATAATATTGCATAGTCAATCTGAAGAACTTTTTTTTGTATATTCATAAATTATATTTTTGTGATAGGAGAAATTCTTTTACTCTGTTAAATATGTCCTCTGCCTCAATGGATTCTATGCATCCTCTGGTATTTATTTTACAATAATAAGGACTCTTAAAGGTATGAGAACATGGGACACATGGCAAGTCTGATTTTTGTATTATTACAGCACTCTTTCCTGTGGGCCTCTGGTCTTTCATGTCTGAAGGCCCTGCAATGTTAATAAGAGGGATTGAGAGCGCATCAGCCATGTATGTTATTCCTGTGTCCACACCGATAAAAAGCGACAGCCGCTCAATGAGCGCCGGAAGTTCTTTCAGATGCAGTTTGCCCAAGGTATTTATAATTCTGTCTTTCTTGCCAACTGCCTGTAAAACCGCGTCTGCAGTCTTTATTTCGTGTTCGGAACCGACAAGCACGATATCAGCGTCAATATCATCAAGTATCATATTAACGATGCCGGCAATTTTATCTACTCCCAGTTCTTTAAGTTTATTCCCACTGCTGACTGCAATTCCTATCAGGGGTTTATCAATCTTGCCTATGATTTGTTCAGCTTTTGCATCTGCATTTTTTGATTTGTAGACTTCTTTTGAAATGTCATTGCTTGAAATTCCAATGGCTTTCAGCATTTGCATATAAGTTTCTATAACCATTCTTCCGCTTGCATGTTTTTCAAGGTGTGTGAAAAATACTGATGCGAGTTTAAATGTGAACCCTGAAAAGTCCGGCATTACAGAAAGCCTGATTGGAACAAGACCCCAGAATAGGGCAATTGCAAACGGAATGTTAGGGTTGAGACAGATTCCTATATCGTATTTACCTTTTCGTATCAGGCCGGATAATTTAAGTTTCCCCGACAGTCCTTTATAATCTGTTTTTTTTACAGTTATGATTTCGTTAATATTCGGATTATATTCCAACAATTCTTTTGTAACAGGATTTGCTATCACACTGATATGCGCATCAGGATATTTCTTTCTTGCCTCTCTAAAAACCGGCGTTGAACAGATTAAATCCCCTATTTTTGCTGTCTGAACCACTAAAATCCGCGAAACAGGATTCTTCTTTCTTGCGGCAATTAATATATATATCAGAGGCGAAAAGATATAGGTTAAAATCATATATATCAATGCCCTAACACCTCTTCAAAAACCTTTTCAACACCCGAAACATATCTTTCAATAGAAAAGTTTCTGATTATCCGTTCCTTTGCATTTTCTCCCATCTGTTTTCTCAATGCAGGGTTTTCTATCAGCCCGAGGACTGCGGCGGCAATTGCTCCTGTCTTTCCCACAGGCACAAGAAACCCTGTCTCACCATCAATAACAAGTTCATTGCATCCTGTAACATTTGAGGCTATAACGGGTTTTCCCATAAGCATTGCCTCAAGGATAACCCGCGGCAATCCCTCGCTTTTGGAAGTCAAGACAAAAATATCCAATGCATTTATATGTGAGATTGCATCTGATTGGAAATCAGTAAAGATAATACTGCTGTCAAGATTTCTTTCTTTTACTTTAGTCATTAGGTTTTCTTTTTCCGGGCCTTTCCCGATAATCATGCATTTAACAGGATGTTCGGTCTTTTTTGTAATGACAGAAAATGCCTCTATTAAATCTCTGAAACGCTTTCTTTTAATAAGAGAGCCCACAGTTCCTATTAAAATGTCTTTGTCAGCTATCCCCCATGTTTTTCTTATGTCCTGACGCGATGCGTTAGGGACTGTTTCAATAGCTATACCATTATAAACTACTGCGCATTTTGATTTATCGACACCCTGCCTGATAAAACTGTTTTTCACCCCCTCAGAGACGCATATCATTTTTTTAAGCCACTGGTTAACAGCCCTAACTTCAAAGGAGTTAAGCGTGGCCTCAGTCCGGCTGTGCTGTATCGTTGGTATGCCTGTTATTTTAGCGGCTATAATCCCCTCTAAGTTTGATGACGGCTGATTGTTCATATAAAGCAGGTCTATCCTGAGATTTTTCAAAAGTTCTGAGATTTTTTCTGCATTCTGTTTAGTTCTGAAGTGATAATCAATGAAGAATACGGAATATCTTTTTAACTGTCCGCTGAAAAAAAATGTCAGTCTTGAAAGTTCTTTGGCTATCTTAACAAAGACAGGCTGTTTCTCCTGTTCTAAAAGCAGAAATCTTACTCCGAGTTTTTCTGCCTCTGTCCTTATGTCGGAATCGGTTCCTTTCTTGTAATTGTTGTAGAACAGTAAAGTGAAGCTGTATCTGGTCTTATCAATTCTCTTGAGAAGTTCAAGAAGACTGTTAGTGCCTCCGCCCCATTCTTTGCCTGTGTCAAGGATAAGAATTTTCTTTTTCATAATAAAATCAATTATTGATGTTTTATTAGTCTGTTATATGTATCTATAATGCGGTTAACTACATTGGCGTAAGTATAATTAGTGCGGATATGCAGGCAACTTTCCTTGGCTATCGCTTCTCTTTCAGAAGCATTGCTAAGATAATACTTAGCCAATATTACACAATCCTCTATGCTTCCATAAACTGCCATGTGCTTGCCTGGTGTTGCAACAGCCTCCATATCCCGCGAGCCGTCTGTAAGCAAAAAAGCGCCTGTTGCAGGCACCTCCAGCACCCTCATATTCATCCCGCTGCGTTTTTTGCCTTCCCCAAAGCCCCAGTTTGTAATGTTCACTACAATCCTGCTTTTATTATATAACGTTACCAACGCAGAGCCATCAATATATTTACCTTTAACACATTGTTTTATTCCGGAGTTTAGAAAATTCTTCTTTATCCATTTTCTGCCATAGATAACAATATTGTCAGTAACGTCGAGCAGAGCTTCAATAACCTGCTGTCTCTTTGGGGACCAATTGCCGACAAAACATATATCTATCTCCTTGTCTATATTATCCATCGGATAAAACGTATCAGGATCGACTGAATGATGGAGCAGACTGATGTTTGAAAACCCCTTTTGTATTCCCATATCAACACATGATGAGTTTATAAAAAAATACCAGTCAAATAAATTTATTTCCCCGAGCGCTTCTTCTATACGCTCTTCTTTTTCTATCCACCAGCAAAAAAGGGGAGTATTCCTCCTGATTTCATTTAATACATCGTTCTGAAAACCGATTCCACGGATAATGAGAACCAGATCAGGATTAAAGTGTTGATATGTTTTTCTCAGATTGGAACTCCTATAATTTTTGTGAGAGAGAGGATGATCAGAAAAAACATTTTTATCCTTTGGAAGTATGCGTAAGTTATGAAGTATCTTATTGGCAGGATGTATTATATGACGATCAAACCAATGGTTCGCATCCGCATAAACCATTTCCGTGGATATCCCTTTACGGCTAAAAGCAGAAGCAAGGTATTGCATGATTGGAGGTTTTGAAGAATAAACTAACAAAACCTTTTTCAGGGTTTTATGTTGATTTGAATGCTGTTCGTCTAACCCTGCCTTCATTGATTTTTCTCCATTTTTCTGGCAATTATTAAAATGTAATCGCTTCTTTTTAGTTTCATTACCAGCCAGCCTAAAAAGGCTCTCAACGGCAATTGTATTGTCTTGCGAATACCCTTTAATACAGAATCCTTAGGTTTTTGGGTAGCATGGGGTTGCGTTTGCTTTTCAGCAGCCTTTATTTGCTTTTTATTCTTTCTAACACCAAATGTAATTCCCAATTTTCTTAGGTTTGTTCCTATTCCTGTCCTATATTGGTCAAAATCACGGAATCTCATAGATACAATTTCAAAATTATTCTTTTTAAGGAGATGCTGCAAAGAAGTTGGCGAAAAGTAAAATCTGTGTTCCGGATATATTAGCTCCCAGTTTAAGCCCTTATATTGAGCAGTGGGGCTTTCTATGTTGGGGACTTCTATAACAATGTGCCCATTCTTCTTAAGCCATGAATAAATTTTGCCTAATGCCTGAGAGGGCGAGGAAAGGTGCTCTAAGACATGAAACATCGTTACCATATCAAAAGAATTATCAGGACATTCAAAGCTTTCTAATGTTCCCTGATGTACATCAAGATTCATGGTTTCTTTTGCATAAGCAGCATAAGCCTTGGTAGGCTCGATGCCATAAATATTGTTTACATATTTTTTTGCATCTTGCAGAAAAAGTCCTTCTCCACAACCAATATCGATTAAAGATGATTCTTTTTTTAGCATCTTACAGATAAGTTTTACGCGCTGCTTTGCATTTCTTCTTCTTGATTTTATTTTTTTTTCGTCAACATGGGGAACTCTTTCATTTTCATAATAGCTTTCCCCGAGCATACTTGATTCATCAAAGACCACGCCGCAGCCCATACATTTAAGAAGAGTATCGTTTTCAGAGGACAATAATACTGTTTTCTGACCGCACAATAGGCAATTTCTAAGATTAATATCGTGCATTACCTGTCTCCGATTTTAGATAAGAAACAATGGACTCAAATACCTCATCAATACTTATATTTTCCATGCAGGTTTGGTGTTTACATTTTTTGCTTGCACACGGCTCGCATGTCCTTTCTTTTTGTATGACAATATGCTTTTCCATATCATAATAAGGCCCTGATTTTTTTGGGTCTGCTACTGCAAACAGCGCCACAACCGGTGTCCCGACTGCAACTGCAATATGCATGACCCCTGTGTCTCCGGTCACTAAAGCCTTGAATCTTTTAAGCAGTGCCGGAATGTATTTTAGAGGAATCTTCCCTGCTGACACAATCGCTTTTTCTCCTATTTCATCTGCAATATTTTTACAATAATTGTATTCCTGCGGGGAACCAGTAATTACTATTTTTAATTCAGAATACGAATTAATAAGCCTTTTGCCCAATTCGGCAAATCTGTCAGGAAACCACATCCTGCTGAGAGTTGATGCGCCTGCCTGAAAGCCTATGATTGAATCTGTATCTCTGATTCCGCTATTTTCTAAAAACTCATTGACAGCAGATTCTCCATCTTTTTCTATAGGTAGAACCATTCTCTTATCTGAAATCCTGCAGCCAGCAAGCTCCGCCACTTTAAGCCGCTGCTCTACACCATGGGTTAAGTCTTCCCATAGCAAAGTCTGATTTATGTTGGACAGCAGGAATCTGTATTCACTCGTACTTGGCACTTTGACGATGAATCTTGCCCCTGAAAGATATGCCATTGGAGTTGCCTGAGGTTCGTTGCCGTGAAATATCAATGCGAGGTCAAATTTATGTCTGCGGGATTTCATAATGGTCCTGAAAATTTTTTTATATCCGCCATGATAAGGAATTATCTCATCTATGTATGGGTTATTTTCAAAAAGCCCCATGTTTTTAATATTAAAATGAGCAACTATCCTTGCCTGAGGGTATCTCTCGCGGACAGCTCTTATTGCCGGCGTTGAAAGTAATGTATCTCCTATTGCCGTTGATGAGACAACTAAAATGTTTTTAACCGCTTCGGGATCAAAATATTTTAAATCCGTTTGCCTTCCATCAAAGAATTTTACGATCTTTAGCAGCAAAAACAGCAGGACATCAATGGGATTGTTTCTCATTTTTTCTTTATCTTGAGGTATAACTTTGAAAGGATTGTGTTTGTATATACTACCATTCTTTTCTTAAACCAGGCAACGCTGTCCTTAACTATTATCCTGTTTATTGCAAACGGGTCAGAGCCTGCTTCAACGACCCCGTGATTTGTGGTAAATAGGGCTTTATATCCGGTTTTTTTTGCAACATTTACGGCAAGGCCATTATATTTGCCGTAAGGCCAGCAGAAGTAGGGGCCTGGACTGCCAAGCTGTTTTTCAATAATCTCCCGTGATTCTTTCAGTTCTTCCATGAGTTCTTTTTCAGACAGGCTGTTGCATTTAGCATGGCTTTTTGTATGCGAATAAAACTCGATAAGGCCGCTGTTTGACATTTCCTTAATAAGTTCCCAGTTTATCACAACCTTATGCGCTTCTCCTTTTTCTATAAGAATTTTTGATTCATTATGAGTGGGTATTAACAGTTTTGAATTTTGAATTTTGAATTTTGAATTTTTTAAAGACGCATTTTCCACTCTGTTTGTAATTAAGAAAACAGTTGCGTTGATTTTGTATTTTTTGAGTATGGGAAAGGCATACATATAATTATCAAGCCAGCCGTCGTCAAAGGTGACAACTACAGCTTTCTGAGTTAAGGTCAGTTCTCCGTTTATGTAAGAAATGAGTTCGCCTATCTTTAATGTCCTATAGCCTGCTTTATGCAAGTATTCCATTTGCCCTTCAAAGACCTTCGGAGTTATAGTGACCATATCCCCTTTATGGTGGTTGGTGTGATGGTACATTAAAACCGGAATCGGTCTCATTGAGGACATTGAGTATTCTCCTTTATGAGAGACAGATAAAGGGCATACATCCTTTCACACATCTTTTCCACTGTATAATCCTTTTCCACTATCTTTCTTCCTTCCATTCCCATTAATCTTGCCGTCTCTTTATCCTTCAACATCTTTATAATTGCCTCTGCAAGCGCATGCGGATTATCCGGTTTTACAAGATAGCCGTTTATCCCGTTTTTAATCACTTCACCGACGCCGCCCACATCTGCTCCTATCACCGGCTTGCCCATTGCCATTGCCTCTATAAATGATGTTCCGAGCGCCTCCTGAAGTGTTGGCAGTGCAAAGACATCAATGGATTTCAATATCTCAGGAATGTCCTTTCTCAATCCGAGCATGAAGACTTTTTCGGATAATCCTGACGCCTTTATCTTATTTAAAATATTATCCCTTTGCGGGCCATCCCCTGCAAATACAAAAACGGCATCCGGTATTTCTTTAAGGACTGACGGAATGGCATCAAGGATGATATGATGTCCTTTCTTTTTCCTTAAAATCGCTATTGTGCCTATAAGAGGAATATCTTTTTGCAATCCCAGTTCCTGCCTCAAGCTGTCATTAACTCTCTCGGGATTAAATTTATCTGTATCTATGCCTGTCGGTATGGCCGCTACCTTTTCTGGCGCAATGCCGCTACCTATCAAATACTGCTTTACATATTCACTTACAGTTACAACTTTATTGGCCAGCAGGTTGTATGTAAACCTTGAGGTTATGGGAAGCGCCAGATGCCTTGTTCTGACTATTACCGGTTTTTTTCTTGAAAGCCTTCCTGCTATGCCTGCAAGGAGACTGTCCCTTCCGCTGTGAGTGCTTATTATGTCAATATTTTCGCTTTTTATCAGTTTAAGTATATGACTTATTGCTAAGATGTCATAACTCTTCTTCATTCTGCATGTTCTCACTTCAATGCCTTCTGCCAATGCGCGTTTATTCAACCTGCTTTCAGGCTGGCACAGAATGATTACTCTTGCTCCTCTTTTTTTCAAGCCGATGCACTCCTGAAGCGTCCTGTTTTCCTGCCCTCCCCAGCCTGTTGATGACTCTGTATGAAGTATGCTAAATATCATGATTCACCTTTACACAGCTTATTACAAGCCGGTTGCCTGTCAGGAGCTCTCTGGAAGCCAGCCGCTTAATCATCTCTGCTTTTTCAGTATTTCTATTTTTATCAAAGAACACACCCGGAAGGTATAAAGCTTTTAGAAAAGGATATAACAATAAATTCTTCAGTTTTACGTCAAGAGCAATGACATCCCTTAACTCAAAACTGTTCTTTCTTATAAGCTCAAAGACTTCTACAAATGATGGGATATTGTAGATGAAATGGTCCCATTCTTTGTGCTGCTTGGTCCTGAACGGTTTGAAGTGCTGGAAATATCCCCTTCTCAAAAAGTACAACCGTGAAAATACTGTAAGTATGTTGGGGAAACTGATTATAAGGCTTCCGCCTGTCTTTAATACCCTTCTGAATTCCCTGAAAAGTTTCTCATGATTTTCTAAATATTGCAGTGATTCAGCGCAGACCACAAAGTCAAATTGTTCATTCTTATACGGGAAAAAACCATTCAGGTCAGCATTTACAAATCGCTGTATGTTATGAGGATTGGCGTATTTATCCATACAAAAGACCTGATGCCCTGCTTTTTCAAGCGCTGCCCCAAGCTCTCCATTGCCGCAGGCTGCATCCAGCAGATATCCGCTTTTCTTGTCTCTCAGTAATTCATATATAGCTTGATGCATGTTTTTCATTTGTAATTTACCATCCGGATTTTTATATATCCAGTTTACCTTTTAAAATATTTATAACCTCTTCCGTTTTTATCTCCTCAAGGCACCTGCTGGTTTTGCTACCGCCACATCCATCTTTACCGCATGGAATGCACTTCCAGTCTTGTTGAATTACTGTATGAATTCCAAATGTCTGTATTCCATTCCTTTTTGGATAGGGAGTCTCTTCTGTTTGACCCACGGGGACAGTCCCGATTCTACGACTTCGCTTTGCTCCGTCCGTAAATCTGGGACAGTCCCCTCGAGGAGTTTTAAACTCTAAACTCTTAGCGCTTAACTTTGAGCTTTTATTATCCCACGGCCCCCAGTGAAAGGCGCCGCTTGGCCCGAATAGGGCAACGACAGGCGTGCCGGCTGCTGCGGCAATATGCATAGGAGCGGAGTCTACGCCAAAGAATAAATCCGACACTTCTGATATTGCAGCAAGCTGTTTAATGTTTGTTTTGCCGCAAAGGTCAACTACTCCTCCACAGTTCAGTCGCGGGGACAGTCCCGATTCTACGGCTTCGCCCGTAAATCTGGGACAGTCCCCTGAAGTTCTGACCATGGATAATATCTTTTTCGCCTTTTCCATTTCCCGTTTGTCAGGAGCTGATGTAACGATTACGGTTATGCCTTTTCCGGTCATCCAGTTTATAACCGCTGCCATGTATTCATCCTTCCAGCATTTGAAAAGCCATCGCGATGTCGGATGGACATGAACAACAGGGGTATTTTTATCTATCCTGTTCTTTTCCATGATACGGTTAGCAAACATTCTTGCGTCTTCAGGGATAGATATATCCACGGAGAGATTGTCTGTTTTAATGCCGAACTGGTACACGACATCAAGGTTTTGCAGTACTGTGTGCTGGTTATCGTTTCTTACGGCAAGGTGGGTATAAAAATGTCTTTTCCCCCAAAAACCAGCTCTGATGTTATGCGCAAACCTGTATGAAGCGCCTGAGACAAAGGATATTATCGCAGCCCGGTCACCGCCTGTGAGGTCAACTGCCATGTCAAAGCCTTTCCCGCGTATCATTCTTAAGAATGATATTTCTTTTGTACATTTTTGTGGAAAGTTCATTTTCTTGATGCTTCTGTCAAAGGCTATTATTTCGTTAATAAAGGGACTTGATTCTAAGGCCTCTTCCGTGCCTGAATTCACGAGGGCGGCAATATGAGCCGCCGGAAAATTTTCTCTTAATGCCCTGAATACGGGAACACTCAGAAGGACATCGCCGATATGGCGGAGTTTTATGACAAGGATTTTTTTTATGCCGCTGAAATTCATGGATTTAATAAAGGAAATATGTTTATAGTATCACATTCCAGAGGTAAAATTATACTGTCACGCTATGGCCGAATCCCGATTTAGAAAATGTTCCTTTCTCATAACTCCCCTCCCCTTGTGTGAGGGGACAGAGGGGAGGGGTAACCTTCTGGGTCATTTTCACCCTCACCCTATCCCTCTCCCATCAAGGGAGAGGGAGTTTAAGGAATTTCTATGTCTATTTTTCGGCTATAGGCTTGAATTATTAGAGAAAATCTTTTAAGGTAGATACATGCAAAGGGAAAATATCACGGCTGATTCAGGCAAAAACCGGAATCTTCAGGATAACTGTCTGAACCAGCTTAGAAGGGGGCGCTGACATGCTAAGGGCGATGCGCAAACACGCAAAGTTTTTCTATGTGTTGTTTTTTATTGTAATCCTCTCGTTCATATTCTGGGGTGTCGGGACAGTTGATAAGTCAACAGCGGTTCCTGTGGCAGAGATTGGGAAGGAAAAGATAACAGTTGAGGAATACGGACGCGCGTATGACAGAGCAGTAGGCTTTTACAGGGATATATATAAGGAAAAATTCAATGACGAGCTGGAGAAAAAACTTAAACTCAGAGAAGGGGTGCTGGATTCTCTGATAGATGAAAGAGCGCTACTGGTTGCAGCCGGGAGTATTGGCATGACTGTGAGCGATGAAGAGCTTGAAGAGGCAATAAGGAATGAGCCCGGTTTTACAAGAAATGGTGCCTTTGACCGGGATATATATATGAGGGTATTACAGATTAACAGGATCACACCGGAATATTTCGAGAATATAAAGAGATACGAATTGATGCTTGTCAAAATGAAGAGGCTTATCGGTGAGGCTTTTGACCTCACAGAGGATGAGAGCCGGCAGATAACCGGAGATGAGCAGACGGCAAAGGCTTTCAGGCAGGCGCTTTTATTTGACAAGAGACAAAAGGCCGTGAAATCCTATGTGGAAGGCATTAAGAAACAGATAAAAATTAAAGTTAATACCAGCCTGATATCCTGAAATATGCCGCAGAAAATAGCAGGGTAAGACTTCCCATAACCCCTTGAGTCTATTTGTAATATTAACTCCGGTTTGGTTATACTATGCAATTGCCGGAATTTCAAAACTTAATTGGCAATGAGGTTTGCAATATGAAAAATAAAGTTTATCTTATCGATGTTACAAACAGAGACGGTGTTCAGACATCAAGGATACTTCTGCCGAAGCTTTCCAAGACGATGCTTAATATTTATCTCGATGAGATGGGAGTGTATCAGAGCGAGATAGGCTTCCCTACGCTCAAGCATGAAGTGAATTATATAAACGGTAATCTTGAACTTGTTAAGGCAGGCGCTATTAAGCGAATTCATCTCGAGGGCTGGTGCAGGGCAATTCCTGAAGACATAAAGCTTACATTCAAAAACTGCCCTGACATAAAACACCTGAATATCTCTATGTCAACATCAGAGATAATGATACAGGGGAAATTCCAGGGAAGGAAGACCTTCAAGGACATTCTGAAAACAACGATTGAAGCCGTGAAGCTTGCAAAGGAATCAGGCGCTGAGACCGTAGGGCTCAATGCCGAGGATGCATCCAGGACAGAACTGGACAGGCTGATAGGGTTTGCAGCGGCTGGCAAGGAAGCAGGCGCGGACAGGTTTAGATACTGTGATACAGTCGGTTCTGATGATCCAATAACAATCTACGAGAGGATAAAGGCGCTTGCGCTGGCAACAAAGTTTCCGATAGAGATGCACTGCCACAATGACCTCGGTATGGCAGAAGCGGTATCTGTGGCCGGTGCGCAGGCCTCGATAGACAGCGGGATTGACGCCTATATAAATACAACAATAAACGGGTATGGAGAGCGCTGTGGCAACTGCGACCTGGTATCAACTATCCTTGCTCTTAAGTTTTCACACGGCTTAAGCCGGAAGGTTCATCTTGATGAACATGTGGATCTGAAAAAGTCATGGAGAATTGCAAAATATGCATCCTATGCCTTTAATCTTCCAATACCTATAAATCAGCCGGGCGTGGGTTCAAATGCGTTTGCGCACGAGTCGGGCATTCATGCTGACGGAGCCTTAAAAGACAGGAGAAATTACGAGCTTTATGACCCTGAGGATGTAGGCAGGGGCGAACCGGAACTCCTTGAGACAGGAAGGATCATAACAACAGGCGAATACGGCGGGGTTAAGGGCTTCAGGCATGTTTATGACAAACTCGGAATCCACTTCCATGATGACAATGAAGCAAGAAAGGTTCTTGAACTTGTCCAGTACGCTAACCTGCATACGCAAAAACCGATGACTGACGACGAGCTGAGATTTATAGCCCAGTATCCTGATATCGCAAGAAAGATATTGACGTCAAATCCGTGATTCCTTTCTCTGAGAATTCTTCTGAACATTGTTCTCATCTGTCATTCCTGCGCAGGCAGGAATCCATGCTTTTGTTTTATAGTATAATAACATCTTCTGGATTCCCGCTTTCGCGGGAATGACAAAAGGGGTGGGAATGACATTCTCTACACAAGGGAATTCGCTATGTACACAATAACTTTAATTCCAGGTGATGGTGTTGGGCCTGAAATAGCCGAAGCAACAAGGCGCGTGATTGAAGCAACAGGCGTTTCGATTAAATGGGAAGTGCACGATGCCGGAGAGGATGTTTATCAGAAAGAGGGCAATCCGTTGCCTGATCGGATAATTGATTCCATCAGGAAAAATAAAATCGCAATTAAAGGGCCTGTAACAACACCTGTCGGCACGGGTTTCAGGAGCGTTAATGTTACGTTGAGGCAGGCGCTTGACCTTTACAGCTGCCTGAGGCCTTGCAGGAGCTTTAAAGGCGCAAGAACAAGATATGAGGATATCGACCTCGTTATTGTGAGGGAAAACACGGAAGACCTTTATGCAGGCATAGAGTTTCAGAAGGACAAGGAAGAGACAAAACAGTTGATCGACTTCGTGAAAACAGCAACAGGTAAGAACATAAGACAGGATTCTGGCATAAGCATAAAACCGATCTCTGTTTACGGCAGTGAAAGAATAGTGAGATTTGCATTTGAATATGCGAGGAAAAATAAAAGAAAGAAGGTCACTGCTGTTCACAAGGCAAATATAATGAAATATTCAGACGGGCTTTTTCTTGAAACAGCAAGAAATGTTGCTTCCGGATACAATGACATAGAGTTTGAAGACAGGATTATTGACAATATGTGCATGCAGCTTGTACAAAAGCCAGAGTTGTATGATGTCATTGTGCTGCCGAATCTTTATGGGGATATTGTTTCAGACCTTGCTGCCGGGCTTATAGGAGGATTGGGGCTTGCGCCAGGGGCAAATATAGGAAATGAGATGGCGGTATTTGAACCGACACACGGAAGCGCACCCAAATATAAAGGATTGAATAAGATGAATCCGTTTGCTATGATGCTTTCAGGAGTGATGATGCTGAGGCATATAGGTGAAACAGATGCCGCACAAAGACTTGAGGCTGCAATCGCCTCTGTTATAGAAGAAGGCAGACACGTAACCTATGACATGAAACCAAAGCCCGATGACCCGACTGCTGCCAAGACATCAGAGGTGGCTGATGCGGTCATTAAGAAGTTGAAAGTTTAAAGTGAAAAGTTTAAAAAAATGATAAATTCTGAAACTCTTAACTCTCAACTCTTAACTTTTAACTTATAATTATGGAACCGCACAGTATATATTCAATACTTATTATTGCGCTTTCGCTCGTAGCCATCGCCATCCTTTCAGGTTCAGAGTCATCCTTTATCGCTGTAAACAAGATAAGGATAAGAAGCCTTCTGGAAAAAGGTGACAGCAGGGCAAGGGCTGTGCAGAAGATACTGGATGAGCACGATAAGTTCTTCAGCGCCGTAATATTATCAGGCAACCTATTCACTGTCCTTGCGACATCTATAGGAACTGCCCTATCGCTTAAATATTTCGGTGAAAATGGGATAATAATAGCCACAATTGTCATGACATTCCTTACCGTTGTATTCGGAGAACTTGCGCCAAAGACATTTGCGGTTGCTCATTCAGAAAAAGTCTCTTTATTGCTTGCAAGGCCTGTTGGGTTTTATATCAGGCTGATTTCACCACTTGTTTGGATATTTAAAATCACGTCTAATCTTATAATCAGGATGTTGGGAGGCAAGAAAAAGTCTGTATCCCCTTTTGTAACAGAAGAGGAGATAAAGACGATGATAAATATAGGCGAAGAAGAGGGGACTCTTGAAGAAGAAGAGAAGCAGATGCTTCATAAAGTTTTTGAATTCGGAGATAAGGTTGTAACAGAGGCGATGGTGCCGCGCACAGAGATAGTCTCCATACCTGATGATTCAACAGTCGGCGATGCCCTGAAGCTTGTATTGGAAGAGGGTTATTCACGCTACCCTGTCGTAAAGGAGAATATAGACAGCGTTACCGGAATCCTTTATGTGAAGGACATAGTGAAACAGATGGCGCAGGGTAAAATACAGAACTATACGCCTATAACAGAGATTGTGCGTGAGGCTTATTATATTCCTGAAAATAAGATGGTGACAGAACTTCTTGATGAGATGCAGAAGAACAAATTCCAGATAGCTATAGTTATGGATGAATATGGCGGTACCGCCGGGCTTATAACGCTTGAGGATATAATGGAGGAAATAGTCGGAGGCCTTCAGGATGAATTTGAGGCAATGGAAGGAGAAAAGGAAGTTGAGATTATAGATGAAAGGACGTCCATAGTTGCGGGGCAGACAGGGCTTGACGAGATTAATGAACTCGTAGGATCTGAACTTGTAAGCGAAGACTTCCATACAATCGGCGGATTTGTGTTCGGGCTTTTCAGAAGGCTTCCGAAGGTCGGCGAGCAGGTCAGGTATCACAACCTCAGGTTCCTCATACTTGAGATGGAAGACAGAAAAATATCCAAGGTCAAGATTACCAGGCTTTAGCAGCAGAGGCTGTTTTAAACTTAAACAAGTGAGGTGGTAAGGTGAAAATACAATTCCTTGGCGGCGTTAGAACCGTTACAGGCTCATGCTTTTATATCCGGACATCGGAAATCAAGATGCTTGTTGACTGCGGCATGTTTCAGGGGGAAGACTCCTATGACATTAACAGAGCGCCTTTTTTGTTTAATCCTTCGAAAATAGACTATCTGTTTCTTACGCACGCCCATATTGACCACAGCGGGCTTATCCCAAAGCTTGTCAAAGACGGTTTCAGTGGGAAGATAGTTACAACATCTGCGACTGCAGACCTTGCAGAACTGATGCTTTATGATTCAGCGCATATTCAAGAAACTGATTCTGAATGGCATACGAGAAGGGCGTTAAGGGCAGGTAAAGAACCGGTGCTTCCGCTTTATACCGTTAATGACGTTAAGGCATCCATTCCTTTTTTCAAAAAAGTTTCTTATGGAAAGATTGAGCATACAGGAAAGGGCATTAAGTACAGATTCCTTGATGCAGGACACATTCTCGGTTCAGGCAGTCTGGAGATATGGTTTCAGGACGGGCATAAAGAGAAAAAAATAATATTCTCAGGAGACATCGGAAGAAAAGGAAACCCGATAATAAAGGACCCGTCGCTTGCAACAGAGGCTGAATATGTTGTCATGGAATCAACTTACGGCAACAGGCTCCACAAAGGCATGCCGGAGACTATAGACGAACTTGTGGAAGTTATAAAAGTGACATTCAAAAAAGGCGGAAATGTTATTATCCCTGCCTTTGCAATTGGAAGGACGCAGGATCTCCTGTATGTGCTTAACAGGCTTGTGCGCGAAGGAAGGCTCTATAAAATCAATGTTTATATTGACAGCCCTTTGGCTGAGCAAGCGACAAAGACATATCTTGCGCACCCTGAGTGTTTTGATGAGGAGGCAAAAAGGATTCTCAGCGCCGGCTCGGTGGGAGACAGCATCAGGCTCAGGTTTACCAATTCTGTTGATGAATCCATTGCGCTGAATAAGATTAAATCCCATGCGATAATTATTGCTGGAAGCGGTATGTGCGAAGGCGGAAGAATAGGACATCATCTGAAACATAACCTCTGGAGGCCTGAATGCAGTATTATATTTTCAGGATTTCAGGCAAGAGGCACGCTCGGCAGGAGGATTGTTGACGGAGCAAGAGTTGTGCGTATCTTTGGGGAAGAGATAGCAATGAAGGCAGGGATATATACACTCGGCGGATTCTCTGCTCATGCTGACCAGAAGGAACTCCTTGAATGGCTCGCATCATTCAAAGATAGTCCGCAGGTCTTTGTGGTTCATGGAGAAGAGGAAACATCGCTTGCATTTTCAGGGATGATAAAAGAAAAGTACGGATTTGTTACTCATGTCCCTTCAAAGGGAGAGGAGTATGAAATATAGCTGGCTCGGTGCTATCCGCCTATGGCGCTAACGCGCTATGCGCGTTCAGGCTTGATTTTTTGCAGGGGGAAAAATAGACGCTGCCTGCTTTTCAGCAGTAGCCGCTTTTTTCAATCAGAAAATATCGGGGCTATTTTTTGCATACATCTCTATAAGATATCCTACAAGCTGTTCCACCCTTTCAGCGAGCCTGTCAGGATGAGGGTCAGAACCTTTATTCATATAACTTGCAGGAGACAGCAACTCTATCTGAGCCTTGAGCGAATCGTCTGCTTTCGCAGCAGAAAAGAACACTATAGGGGTGGCCGTCACTCCATGCTGGGTTTCAATTGCACGGATTGTTCTCGCTGCTGTAATGCCGTCCATGATTGGCATATTGAGGTCGATTATTACTATATCTATTAATGCCTTATCAGAGAGCAGTTTTGAGTATGCAGTTACGAGTTCAAAGCCATTGACAAAAGACATTATTTCTTTTGAAATTTTTTTTGATTTGAGTACAGAGATGATTATATCCTTCACATACTTTGAGTCCTCTGCAATAAGCGCATACCCTTTATTTATTTTGGGGGTCTCCCAAAGTTTCTGCACGTCCAGAGTGAATCCGCAGTATACACAGGTCAGTTCTTTTCTCTCGTACCTTTCTATGTAGTTGTAAGGCACCATTTCATTGCAGCATAGACAATACTTGGCATCCATATAAAATTATATTACCTGGGCAGGATATCTTTCAAGCCTTAATTTACTTTACCCTTGCTCCTGCTTTTATCTCTTTCTCCGGAGTAATTACAGAGAGGTTCCCCTCGTCATCAGATGCCGCAAGGAGCATTCCATGAGACTCTACTCCCATGAGCTTTGCAGGCTGCATGTTTGTAACTACCACAATGCTTTTGCCTATGAGTTCTTCAGGCGTGTATGCCTTGCCTATGCCTGCTACTATCTGCCTTTCTTCTCCAGTGTCAACCTTCATAACAATCAGCTTGTTTGATTTCTCTACCCTTTGCGCCTCAAGCACTTTTCCAGTCTTCAGTTCAACTTTTGCAAAATCCTCAATCGTTATCATCTTTTGAATTTTCTCCTTAATGCATTTTCCACTGCTTCAGGGACAAGCCCTTTTACCGAGCCGCCGAATGATGCGACTTCTTTTACAATTGTGGATGTCAGGAACGAGTATTCTTCTGAAGGCATCATAAAAACAGTTTCTATTCCAACTGCCAGCCTCCTGTTCATAAGCGCCATCTGAAGTTCATATTCAAAATCAGACACAGCCCGCAGTCCTCTTATGACCGCAATGCCTTTTTTTGATTCTACATACTCAACCAGCAAGCCGCTGAATGCCTCAACTTTAACATTTTTTAAGCCCCTGACAGCATCCTTTATCAGTCTCAACCGTTCGCTGATAGTAAATAGGGGCTGTTTTTTCTGTGCTGTTGCAATGGCGATGATGACCTCATCAAATATCCTCATCCCTCTTTTTACGAGGTCTATGTGGCCGTTTGTTATAGGGTCAAAGGTTCCCGGATAAATCGCTGTTCGTTTCATTTTCCTATCCTGCCTTTCTCCTAACTTGTGCTATAATGTATCTATGAACACTACAATTAACGAAATAGAACATATAAAGGATATCCTTTCCCAGCTTCCTGAATCTGCTGCTCGCGAGGTCAGAGACTTTGCTGCCTATCTTGCCGATAGAGAGCGCAGGCGCAAAGAACTGGTTGAGCAGGTGCTGAAGGCCGAAAAAGAACCGCCTATCCGCTTTGAATCTGTAGAGGATGCTGTAAAGGCTGTTTTTAATGAAACGAAGGCTTGAGTATTCGCCAACATATCTAAAAAAGGCCAAAAAGATTGCAAAGAAGAATCCGCAGCTCAAAGGGCCATATACAGAACTACTTAATAAACTCGCCGACAATCCCCTTGACCCTGCACTGCATACGCATGCTCTTACAGGAGAACTCAAGGGCAAATATGCGTGTTCATTAACATATGAATTAAGGGTTGTATTTAAGCTATATGATGACATTGTTCATCTCCTCGATATCGGCTCTCATGATGAAGTTTATTAATCCTTATGAATTTTAATGGGGACACATTCCATATTTTTTTATCCCTTTATTTTGGATACAGCCTTCCGTCCCGTTTTTTTACCGAACCTTTCTGAACAATGTTAGCATAGTGTCGCCGTATTTGTAATCTTTCTTTTTAGCAAGCCTTCCTATCTCATCAGGAAGCTTTTTTTTTGACGTGTGTTCCGCAATAATAATGCCCTCTTCATTAAGCATCTCCCCGTTGGACAGCATTGGAAGTATGTGTTCAAGCTCTCCTGAATGATAAGGAGGGTCAAGGAATACGATGTCGAATTTTAAGCCTTCTTTCACTGCCTTGGCTATGAAGGCGGATGCCTCTCCTCTTATGATATCAGCCTTTGAGGAGTATCCGCAGTCTTTCAGCGTATTCTCTATCTGTTCTGCTCTTTTCCTGTCAGCCTCTATAAAGAAAACAGCGCTTGCGCCTCTGCTGAGAGCTTCTGTCCCTACCGCTCCTGTGCCTGCGTAGAGGTCAATGAATTTAGAATCCACGATTAAGCTGCCTATGATATTGAAAACAGACTCTCTTACCTTGGATGACGTTGGTCTTAATGTATCCTGTTTTGCAGCAGTTTTCTGCGCTTTTTTGAAGTTTATTTTTTTTCCTTTTAAATGACCTGCGGAGATTCTCATGATTAGAGCTATTAGCTGTCAGCTATTCTGACCTGTTTGGAGGGTTAACGATATTTGATGAGATCACAGGATGGTCTTTTATCGCAACCTTTCTGCCCTTAATCTCGAGCCTTCCCTCGGAAAAGAGCCGTACTGCTTCGGGATATATCCTGTGCTCAAGGCTCAGTATGCGTTCGGAAAGAGTATCTTCCGTGTCATCAGGCATTACAGGGACCGCTGCCTGGATAATTACCGGCCCTGTATCCATGCCCCCATCAACAAAATGAACTGTGCATCCTGAAATCTTTACGCCGTAGTCAAGAGCCTGTTTCTGGCCGTGAAGTCCGGGAAACGCAGGAAGCAGTGCAGGATGGATATTCATTATCCTGTTGGGAAATGCGTCTATCAGAGGTTTTCTTACAATCTTCATAAATCCTGCGAGTATAACGAGGTCAACGCCGCATGTCTTGAGTTCGTCCGCAATCTTTTTGAAAAAGTCGTCCTTTGTTGCAAACTCTTTCGGGTTTATAAAGATATATTTTATGTTATGTCTCTTAGCCCGTTCTATTGCAAAGGCGGATGGATTATCTGTTATCAATATCTCTATTGAGGCTTTGAGATTTTTATTTTCTATCGCATCTATTATTGCCTGAAAATTAGAGCCGCGGCCCGATGCAAGAACACCTATTTTCAGCATAATCAAGCGCCCTCCGTTTTTACATTTGCTGAACTAAAGTCTTATTTCAATATAGGCGGTTTCTCTTAGTTCTCTGAGCCAGTATTTGTATTTTTCTGAAAAACGCTGTTCAATCAGCTTATTTTTGGCGGATTCTTTTATTGCGGCTGCACTCTGTTTTTCTATCTTTTCTTCGAGCTTAATGATATGCAATCCCATGTCAGTCCAGAATGGCTGACTGATATCGCCTGTTTTCATCCGGGATAAAACATCTGTGAATTCTTTCGCCATCCGGCCCTTTTTAATAAATCCGAGGTCTCCTCCGGCCTTGCCTGACGGGTCTTCGGAATATTTCATGGCAAGTGAAGCGAAATCTTCTCCGGCTTTTATCTGCTGATAGACAGTTCCTGCCTTTTCTTCCATTGTTTTCCTGTCACTATCACCGGGGCTTTTGGGCTTCCTGAAAAAGATCTGCCGTATCCTGTAAGCGTCATCAGTTATCAGGGTATCCTTGCTCTTTTCTATATATTTCGCTATCTCAGCATCAGAAACTACTATTTTATTTCTTACCTCCTGCGAAACGACCCTGCTCAATATAATCTGCTCTGAGAGTTTTTTCTTGTATTCATCTAAGGTGAATCCTTCTTTTTTCAGCGAAGCTGTCAATGTTTGCTCGTCCATGGAATATTTTTTCTTTATGTCGGTTATAGCCTCGGCTATCTCCTCTGCCGCTGCATCTATCCCGCGCTGCTTTGCAGCCTGAATCTGCAATTTCATGTCTATAAGGACTTCAAGGAAGGGCCCCTCATTTTCCTTGAATATCTTTCTCTTTTCCTCTTCTTTTATGTCTTTAATTTTATCGCTTGCTTCAAATTCCATTGCCTTATATAAATCACTCCATGTGATGACTTCCTGATTCACGACTGCAATCACCTTGTCGAGAAGTATAGCTGCGCTTGAAACACCGCATGACGCTACAATTATTAATACGCAAATGAATGCCTTAAGCCGTATCATTGGTTCCTCCTGAAATGTGAAAACTGATGTGTAAGTATACCCTATGGCCGATAAATAATTCTATAGTTGATACGATGGATTCAGGGGATTGCCGTAATATCCTTAACAGATGAATATACAACAAAAACTTTTATATTGTTGCTGTCTTCATCCACCGGCACAAGGAAGAAGCCTTCTTTCCCTTTGTCGGGTTTTGACAGGAAAAAGCCTTTATTCCAGGGCACGTTGCCCTGAAGATAACCTACCATGTATTCGTCGTCTTTGAATTTAACGAATATTTTTTTGCCTTCACTCCGCCTGATTCCGTATATTTTTTTTTCTTTGTGTTTGCTATTGCCCTCGAATGTCTTCACAAAGAATATTGCTTTAAGTTTCAGGACAGGGATGGTTTGGGTCTTTTTCCCGTCTAGTTTTTTGAATGAAATCTCAGGAGACTCCTGAGAAAATTCTTTCAAATACCCCTTAAGCAGTTTGCCGTCAGTGAATCTCAGGACTACTTTATCATCAACTGGCATGGTTAAATTTTATGAGTTGCTTATATTTATGTCAAGTGCAGATAGGGTCCAAATCCAGATATAGAATAGAAAGATTGTCATTGCGAGTCCCGAGCGGCTCGGGACGATGCAATCTCATTCTCACTTGTGTCTATTTCCCTAAATGCCACAATATGCAGTATATGCTCTAAAAATGAACGATTGTTCTATAACTTGCAGTGGATTGCCATGTAATCAGATTGCTCTGTATACATTAATCTTATGTTTTGTTTATAAATAGGATTGCACTGAGTTACTTTGAATATAGGTTTGTATAAATAGAGCAGTTAATCGTTGACTTAAGAGAGATGTATCGAATCAGAATTATATTCTTATAATTATAAAAAATATCCTTTTGTATAAAAAGTTAATTTTTTTGTTGACAAATGTGTTTTGTTCTGATATAAATTAATACAAGATGGTTAAGCAACAGTCAGTAACAGGGAAGCAGCACACAGGCGAGACCTCGTTGAAGATGTTGTTTTCCTCAGCAATAAGGGCTGACGTGCTGGCCCTTCTGCTTAATAACCCTGATGAAAAGTTCTATGTCAGGGAAATAGCCAACCTTATAAGAAAGAACCCTTCCGGAGTTAAAAGAGAGTTGGATAATCTCGAGAAGATGGGGATTTTGTTCAGCCATAAAGTTGCCAATCTTAAATATTTTCAGGCAAATAAGATGTCTCCGCTATTTTCAGAGCTTAAGAACCTCATTGATAAATCCCTTGGCCTGCCGGGCGCGCTTAAGACAATAGTGAGGCTGGCCGGCGCAAAGGCAGCTTTTCTATACGGCCCTTATGCAGATGGTGAGGATGTCGGCAGCGTTGACCTTTTTATAATAGGAGCATCTTCCAATAATATAGGCGCAGGGTTAAAAGAACTTGAAGAAAAGTTTAGCAAGAAGATTAACTATACCGCAATTGACGAGTCTGAGTATAAAAACAGGAAAGAAAAGGGTGATGTTGATCTGGAAAAACTGCTATCAGGCAAAAGGATTACCTTGATAGGCAGGATGTAAATTTAAGCTTTCCCCTGTGGGGGACAGAGAGGGGGTGAACTATAATGGCAGCTAAGAAGAAAGCAGCAAAGAAGAAAAAGAAATAGGTTAATGTTTCAGAGTATTTTGGGCTGGGGAGTGCAATCTCCAGCCCTCTTTTTTATTTTTTAAACTTAGAAAACAAACGATGTACCTATATAAGATACTGATTCCAGATAAAAAATCAAGTAGTTTTTTATAAGTCCTTGAAATATCAGCGTTTTTTTATGAATATGCCAATGCCTGTGCCTGTACAAATTCGGTATCAGACACGATTTCCCAGCAGTCTACAGCAGAAAGCAGGCTCTTTACGAATTTTATATTCGTGGAATGCCCTGTCCTGTTCGCTACGAGATGCCCGTATATAGGAAAGCCTATAAGGGAGAGATCACCAATAAAATCAAGTATCTTATGCCTTACGAATTCATCTTTGAATCTCAGGCCTGATTTGTTCAGCACGCCATTGTCTCCAAGGATGACAGCATTGTCAAGAGACCCGCCTTTTGCAAGTCCGTTTGCCCTAAGATACTCAACATCCTTCACAAATCCGAAGGTCCTTGCCGGAGCAACTTCTCTTGCAAATGTTTCTTCGTTCAGGTCAATGCTTAATTTTTGCTCGCCTAAGAGGTGGTGGTTGAATTGTATCCTGCATGTCAGTTTTCTGCCGTCGTAAGGGAAAGCGGCAATTTCCGAATGGCCGTCATCAAAAAATACAGGTTTTGTAATGCGCAGGTATGGCCTTTTCTTGCCTTGTTTTGCAATTCCGCCTCTCAGAATTATATCAATCAGTTCGGTAGAGCTTCCATCAAGTATCGGTATCTCAGAGCCGTCAAGTTCAATGATAAGGTTATCTATCCCTAATCCTGATGCCGCAGCGAGGATATGTTCAACAGTTTTTATCCTGGTGCCGTTATAGCCCAGACTTGTTGCAAAAGCAGTATCAACTACAGCGCCCACGTCAGCCCTGATCATGAGATTCTTGTCATTCCGGTAGAAAACAATTCCAGTGTCTCTTGGTGATGGCTTTAGTTTGACAGTGACGTGTGAGCCTGTATGAAGCCCAATGCCTGCAAAACTTACTTCCCGCTTTATAGTTCTTTGTAAGCGCATGTCATTTATAAATGCAAATAAGATGCCAGAAAAAATATCTTTGAAGTCAAGGGGTTATGTGATATATATGTTGTTTATATTCATCAGATGTGTGGTTATCAACACATGTGCGGTTATGATTTTTATGCCTCGCCGCCAACTACTATTTCAGGGATCCTTATTGTCGGCATTGCATCGGATACCGGTGCTCCCTGATTGTCTTTGCCGCAGGTCCCTATTGAAAAGCCGAGATCAGAAGCAACCATGTCAATAGATTTCAGGATTTCAGGCCCGCTCCCTGTAAGCGTTGCGCCTCTTACAGGTTCTCCGATAACTCCATTTTTAATTATATAGCCTTCCTGAACATCAAAAACAAAGTCGCCGTTCACCGTGTTAACCTGGCCTCCGCCCATCTTTTTGACAAAGATGCCTTCCGTAACTGATTTCAGGACATCTTCAGGCCTGGATTCACCGGGAGCGATAAAAGTGTTTGTCATCCGCGGAATCGGCCTGTTGCGGTATGACTCTCTGCGTCCGTTTCCGGTTGAGCTTGTCTTGTCCTGCATAGCTGTAAACCTGTCGTACATATACCCGATAAGCTCCCCGTTTTTTACAAGCACTGTTCTTTGCGCCGGCGTGCCTTCGTCGTCAAAGCGGAAGGAGCCTCTTTTATTTGGAAGCGTCGCATCGTCAATAACAGTCACTAAAGGAGATGCGACTATCTCGCCGATTTTTTGGGAATATACCGAGAGTCCCTGCTGTGCAAGGTCAGCCTCAAGCCCATGCCCTATTGCTTCGTGTATCATGGTGCCGCCAGCCTCGGATGATATAACGACAGGCATCCTTCCGCCCGGTGCCCTTCTGGCATTAAGCATCATGAGCGAACGCTCTACAGCTTTTAACGCTATATCTTCCGGTGTTACACTCTCAAAAAGCTCAAAGCCGATAGAGCCTCCTGCCTGTTCATATCCTGTCTGAATTATGCCGTTGTCAGATACCACTATGTGGACCACCATAAGCGTATGAATACGCTTGTCTTCTGCCGTAAAACCGTCAGATGCCGCTATCTGGACTTTCTGCGCAAAGTCGCGGTACCCGACTAATACCTGTCTTACCCTTTTATCAAAATCCCTTGCAGTCTTGTTTGCAGTCCTCACAAGTTCTATTTTTCTGCCTACAGGTATTTTTTCAGGAAGAAGTTTTATAGCGTAATCAACATTAGGTTTCTGTTTTCTAAGGTCCAGCGTAAAGTCTTTGTCCTCTGACTTCCCGCTTGCAAGATGTAATGCCTTTAAACTGCCGGCCAGCTCTAACAATGCCTTTTCGGATATGTCGTTGCTGAAGGCATAATAAGTTTTTCCGTCCGCTATCAGCCTTATCCCAACTCCTGAATCGACGCCTGTGAATATCTTTTCTATCTTATTGTCTTCAAGCTGTATTGATGTAGGCTTTCTGTGTTCAACGAACACGTCCGCGTATTCCCCGCCTGAAGAGAGAGTCTTTTTGAGAATCTTTAGAAGAAGCTCATTATCCAGCATTAATATCCTCGATTTTTGTCATTGCGCGGCAATCTCACCCGAATTGTCATTGCGAGCCCAACGGGCGCGGCAATTTCATTTATTATAGCATTAAGAAAAAAGTTTAAGAGACTGCCATTATGATGCGCCCTTTCATCCTACTCTATTGCCCGTTGATACCCTGACACTTTGACGCTTTGATACTCCGAAACTTTATTGCTTCCCCGCTTGCTTGCTTCCGCGCTTCCTGCTGCTATGGCGCTGAAAAAATACGGCGGTTTAGTATAAAATGTGTTTTAATAACACATGGCTAAATCCTCTAAAAAAACACAGTCGGCGTTGTTTAAAGACCTTTGGCTAACCTCAGGCATCTTTTCAAGCCATTATCTTTTAGAACGCCTGCCGCAAGCGGCTTATAAATTATTTATATAGATTGACGGATGAAGAGATTGAGATTGTGGAGGGCAGAAAATGATTGATTTACATGAGATGGGAAAGAACTGGCTTGAGAGAGCAAGGAGCGTGTGAATAATGGAAAAATTAAAGGGCTATATCTATAAGAATATAGTCCGCATCATTGGCACGTTATTAGTGTCAATATTTTTCGTGTTCTTGATTATTCCTGCCTTAATGAGTCTGGAATTTGTAAAAACCTTTTCCAATACTACTGCAAAGGAGCCGTTTATAGCTATTACCGCCTTTGTGTTATTTTGCGCTATATTTTCATGGGGATGGGCACGAAGTCTATGGGAGAAATATAAAAACACCTGGGGATTAGAAACGCCGCAAATTGTTTATCCTGATTACATATCTTTGTTTATCTTTTTTTCCATTTTATTGATCGCATTATTTCAAACCGAGTCAGTCCCAAGTCTTTCAGTAGGATTCAAAGTTTTCGCAAGTATTAATCTTATGGTTCTTCTGGGATGGTTTTTATCGAGTTATTTCATCAGGAAAAACAAGGTAAAAAACGATGATGCGAAAGATTTTGATATCCACTCGTTGTCTGATGAGCCTATATCATCAGACAAGCAAGATTTATTAGGGCGAGAGAAATTCACAGAGGATTTATACAAAGAAATCACAAATCTTCCTTTTAGCGATTCTTTTGTATTTGGTCTTTACGGGAGTTGGGGTGAGGGCAAATCTTCGGTTATTAACTTGCTTAGAAATAAAGTTGAAAAGAATATAGATTTTTTAATTGTAAATTATGACCCTTGGTATTTCAAAGATGAGGAAGCTATTTTAAGTTCCTTCTATAACCAGATTGAATATGCTCTAAGTGAGAGATATATTTTTTCGGGCATTAAAAGAACTTTTATAAAATATCAAAAACTTATCTCTTTGGGACTGTCTCAAGCGGGGTTTAAAATTGACCTTCTGTTTTCCGATGAATCTTTAGAAAAAGTTAAACAGAGAGTTGAATCATATATATCAAGAACCGGTAAAAAAATTATTATTTTTATCGACGATGTTGACAGACTTCAACCGGAAGAAGCATTGCTCATTTTTAAACTCGTCCGGCTCAATGCAAAATTCCTGAACACAATATTTCTGTTAAGCTTCGACCCTGTTGTGGTTCAAAATTATCTCAAAGATGATTTGAATGCCAACCCTGCATTTTTGGAAAAAATTGTTCAAAAGCCTGTCCCTTTGCCGGTAATTGAACAAAAAGATGTGGATAGGTTTTTAGATGTTCATATTGATAATCTTTTTAAGGAAATGAAGATCCCCAAAAATACAATAGAAAAATTCGAGAAAGAGTTTCCTTACACATATCAGACGCAAATCAGAAAGCTATTTAAGACTCTTCGTCATGCTAAAAGATATTTGAACGGTTTGCGTTCAACACTCCCTCCAATCAAGGCAGAAGTCCACTTGTACGACTTCTTTATTCTGGAAGTCATAAGAGTCTTCTATCCACGAGTCTATAATGACATTTGGAGGAACCCGTGGTTCTATATCCCTTTGAAGTGGAGCGATATAACTTATTTTTTATCCCCATTTAATTTTTCCGATGAAAATGAAAAGCATTCAAAGATTAAGGAGCATATTGAAGATATAATTAAGAGCGAAAACGAAGCAGAAACCCTAAAGGAGTTATTGAAGACTATATTTTTCGTTGAAGTAAAGAATGCCTTAGACACCAGTAAAATGGGGCATGACAATGTTGCAGGCAGTTACAGGGCTGAAAAACGGATTACCCATCCTGAGTCTTTTAGGAAATATTTTATGTTAAAAGTTTCTCCTTTAGATATATCTGATGGATTTGTAGAAACAACTTTGGATTTATGGTTCTCAACAGCCAGAGATGAAAAAGAAGGTGCTATCGAAAAAACACTTTTTGGGCTTCAAGAAAAAGATATGCTCTTGGAATTCTTTAAAAGGCTTATCGTATTTATGAACAAGATACCCGAAGATTTAATTCATGACATAGTAAGAGCAATTTATAAGAATGCCGGTCGGTTTTCTAAGAAAGGCACTGAAGATTCATGGAATTCTGAATATGATAAAGCGCAAAGCCTCTTATTATGGTTAATTAATGATAGGACAGAAAAAAATAAAATTCATGCCATGTTAGAGGAAGCGGTAACTAACACGCCAAATCTTCCTTTTGCTGTTCATTTGGTTCTATCTTGTCGGAAAGAACGAGGAGGCTCGATCTTCAGTGTTTATGATTCTATAGATATTGAAAAACTACAGAGTAAAGTGTCACAACGATTGAAAGAACATTTTATCGATGGGGGAAAGGATATTTTTAATGAGCTGCCGGAAGAGAGAGACTGGGGTTTTGTTCTCTACCAATGGGCATCAAACTGGATGACATTTACAGATGACAATAAAGAAATCGTAAACAACTATATTTTCGCGCTTATCAGGGATGACGCTAAGAAATTTCTCGTGTTTCTTATGCATCTGAGAGAAAGTCCGATTATTTCAGATGGTCAGATGACTTTTAATTTAGATAAATTGGGTCGGGCATATAATCTCGATGAAATTCAAAGAATAGCTGATAAATTCAAGAACGAAAGTTCTTTGACAGATGAAGAAAGAAAATCAATAGAAATGTTTTTGAAATTATATAATGAGAAAGCCAATGCAAATAAAACGCCATGATCACCAAAGAAAATCATAGACAACAGCGATATGAAGCCAGTGAAAAAAAGTTCGAAAAGGCAAGGAGCATGTGAATGAGCTTGATTTACGCCCTCTACGGCCTCACACCGGAGGAGATTGAGGTTGTGGAAGGGAGAGGATGAAATATACCCCTGAAATACATCACCGCCGTTCTATACGATTGAAGGATTATGATTATTCACAGGCAGGCGCGTATTTTGTGACGATATGCACAAAAGACAAAGAATGTTTGTTGGGGGCTGTGGCCGGCGGTAAAATGCATTTAAACGATTATGGGAAAATAGCAATGAAATGTTGGGATGATTTGCCGAATCATTATTCACATATTGAATCGGATGAATTCGTCATTATGCCCAATCATATGCATGGGGTTATCGTGATTAATAATGTAGGGGCGGGTTTAAAACCCGCCCAAATAATATCCGAAAAAATGGACACAAGCAGGGCAGGTTTTAAACCTGCCCCTACGCCAAAACAACACGGTTTGTCAGAAATTATAAGGGCATTCAAAACATTTTCATCACGACGTATTAATGAAATGCGAAATACCTCCGGCATTCCCGTCTGGCAGCGAAATTATTACGAACACATTATCCGCAGTGAAATAGAATTGAATAAAATAAGAGAATACATTATCAACAATTCTTTAAATTGGAAAGCTGACGAAAATTACAAAGACTAATAAAATCCTTATCTGCGTGCAGAGGGCGGGGAATTGGGTTGGAAGATTAGAAAAAGCATAGACTGTGATATTATAGAATATAGAAACAAAAGTGAGGGGGTGGTTTAAATGGGCACTGCTACAGCAAAAAAAATAAATCCTGAAGATTTTATCCTCTCTGCGCTTTCTCCTGAGGACAGGCTTAACGCTGCTTTCAAAGTTGCAGGCGAGGCATTTAAAAAGACCACATTGACAATGAAAGACATTGATAAAGCAGCTAAAACCGTGAGGAGAAGAATCTACGGAAAAAAGAAGTAAGATAGTTATTGATACAGGCGTGCTTGTTTCTGCCTTTGCCTTTGGCGGTGTGCCTGAGAAATCTGTCAGAAAGGCATTTAAAGAGGCAGACATATATGTATCCCCAGCCCTTCTTGAAGAGTATCGTGATACCCCGTTGGAACTTGAAACCGAGGGGAAGATAAGCCATATCCAGTTAAAGGCATTAATTTCCGGAATAGCCTCTTTTGTTGCAAACACAAGAATTGTCTATCCATCTGTAAAATTATCACTCTGTAGAGATACCGACGATAATATGCTTCTTGAATGTTGCCATACAGCAAAGGCAAAGATTCTCATCACTGGAGATAAAGACCTTCTGGATATAAAGAATTTGCCTTTTGACCTTAAGATACTGACGCCACAAAAATATTTAGAAGAATAATACTTTCATGTGTTTTTCAAAAAAAGGAGCCTGTACATCATCCCTCATTCACAGGGCGGGAGATTGAGATTGTCTACGACTCATAGAGTGGAGGGGAAAAGATGAATAAGGTCTTTCTGTGGTAAAATAACATTAAAAGGAGGCAAGTTATGAACGCATTAAAATATCATTCTGTAGTGCAAGAAAACGGCACAATTAAATTGCCTTCCGTCCCTCTGCCGAAAGGTTCAAGGATTCAAGTGATAATTTTGCCGGAAGAAGAATCTCTTGAAATGATGCGGGCAGCGGAAAGCAGTCTTAAATTCTGGGATAACCCTGTAGATGATGCAATCTGGAATAATGCTTAAACAGCGCGATATTATTCTCATCCCCATACCTTTTACAGATTTAACTTCGCAGAAAAAGCGCCCTGCCATTATAATCTCCAAAATAAAAGACTCTTTTCTTAAGCTCATTGCATAACAAAAAGGTGAACAGGCATATTATCTGAAGTGCAGAGGGCGACGTTTTGCATGTCTGCCCAAAAAAATACTGTGCAGAAAGGGTATCTGATTTGTAAAATATTCCCTTGACTCCATCTTATTAATCTTAGTATCATAAGTTCAACAGTTAAACTTTCTAACAGGAGGACAGGATGTCATTGGTCAAGCTAAAAAATAAATATCAGATAGTCATACCAGAAGATGTCAGGAGGAAGCTCAAGGTCGAGATAGGCGATACTCTCGAAATTGAGGAAAAAGACGGCGTTTTGGTTATAAAACCAGTTTTAGTAATTGACAAGTCTCAGGCATATTTCTGGACAGATGAATGGCAGAAAGGAGAGAGGGAGGCATCTGAGGCGAAGAAGAAGGGGAAGTTCAGGGATTTCAAAAAGACTGACGAGGCTGTGAAGTGGCTAAGAAGCTGAGAATCCTCAGCGCTTTCAAAAAAGACTATAAAAAACTTCCTGCTGTAATAAGGGATAAGGTTGACAAGCAGTTAGAATTGTTATTGGAGAACCCGGCACATCCATCTTTAAATCTGCATCAAATCAGAGGCACAAACGGAATATGGGAAGGGTACATTGATTATCATTATAGATTTACCTTTGAGGTAGAAGATGATTTTTATGTCCTCCGCAAAGTCGGCACCCACGATATAATCAAAAAGCCTTAATTCTCTCGAATCCTATATGCCGTTTACTTATCGATAGATATTGTCCTTATATGTTAAAATTTCATTAGCATTTCAAAGCTGTCTCCGGAGAAGATATGATAGGCGTTATAGGCGGAAGCGGGGTTTATGAGATTGATGGAGTTGTCATCAAGGAGGAGAAAAGAATCTCAACTCCTTTTGGTGCTCCTTCCGATTCTTACAGGATTGGCGGGATATCAGGAATAGAGGTTGCATTTCTTCCAAGGCACGGCTCTCCTCATCACATTGCTCCGCATAAGATTAACTATAGGGCGAATATCTGGGGGTTCAGAGAACTCGGAGCAGAAAGGATTATTTCCGTGAATGCGGTCGGGGGAATAAATCCCAAGCTTAAGCCGGGCTCGATTGTCATTCTTAATCAGATTATTGACATGACAGAGGGCAGGGCATCAACATTTTATGATGAAGAAGAAATCGTGCATGTGGACTTTACCGAGCCGTATTGCCCTGAGCTGCGGACAGCATTACTCACGGCAGGTAAAAAGGCAGGGGTTGCGCTTAAGGAGGATGCCGCATATATATGTGTAAACGGCCCGAGGCTCGAGACTGCCGCGGAAATAAAGGCGTTTTCTTTGTTTGGCGCTGATGTGGTTGGAATGACAGGCATGCCGGAGGCGTCTCTGGCAAGAGAGCTTGCGATATGTTTTTCCGGAATAGGTGTTATCACAAATTTTGCTGCCGGCATTTCAGGCAACAGGCTTACCACAACCGAGGTCGTAAGGACCATGGCAGAATCCGCAGAAGTGGTGAAGGCTCTTTTAGAAAGGACCTTTGTCAACATCCCTCATACAAGAAACTGCATGTGTAAGGACGCCCTTGCGAATGCAAAGATGTGATAAAATATTATTAATTTGTCATTCCGAGCGAAGCGAGGAATCTCGTCTTGAGATTGCTTCGGGACATTGTCCCTCGCAATGACAGCGTAGAGAACTGTTAGGAGCAATAGCTTTTCACATGGATACCATTCTTATAGTTGAAGACAGAGAATCGATGTCAGATATGCTTAAGGAGACCCTCAGGACTGAGGGCTACAGGACTATTACGGCAAAAGACGGGCCGGAAGGCATAAAAAAAATAAAAGAAAACAGGATTGACCTGGTCCTTACTGATTTAAAACTTCCCAGAAAAAACGGCATAGATGTATTAATAGCCGCAAAGGAAGATAATCCTTTGATGCCGGTAATTGTAATGACTGCTTTTGGCTCTGTTGAGACTGCTGTGCTTGCAATTAAAGAAGGCGCATTTGATTTCATTACAAAGCCTTTTGATACCGACCATCTTCTTGTGCTTATGAAGAGAGCGCTTGAGACTCAGAGGCTGATGACAGAGAATATGCTTATGAAAGAGGAGTTTTCATCACAGCTCGGACTGCCGAGGATAATAGGCAAAAGCGAAAAAATATCAGAAGTGGCCCAGCAGATACAGAAGGTTGCGCCGAGCAAGACAACTGTCCTGATTCTCGGTGAAAGCGGGACAGGCAAGGAATTGTTCGCAAGGGCGATTCATTACCTTAGCCCGAGAAAGGAATATCCGTTTATCCCTATAAACTGTTCTGCCATACCGAGGGAACTATTGGAGTCAGAACTTTTCGGGCATGAAAGGGGAGCATTTACAGGCGCTGATTTCAAAAAAATCGGCAAATTTGAACTGGCTGATAAAGGCACTGTATTTCTTGATGAGATAGGCGAGATGGATACCGCGCTTCAGGCTAAGCTGCTAAGGGTTCTTCAGGAAGGGGAGATAGAAAGGCTCGGAGGCCTGAAAACGATAAAGATAGATGTAAGGGTTATCGCTGCAAGCAACCGGGATATTGAAAAGGCTGTTTCAGAAAAGGCCTTCAGGGAAGACCTTTTCTACAGGTTAAGCGTATTCCCTGTCAGGATTCCTCTGCTCAGGGAAAGGGCCGAAGATATTCCTATGCTGGCAGAGTTTTTTCTTAACAAATACTGCGCCGAACTCAAGACGCCTTTGAAGACTATCTCTGCCGAAGCCCTTGAAATGATGGTTGAGTATCCGTGGAAGGGGAATGTCAGAGAGCTTGAAAATACAATAGAGCGGGCCATAATATTATGCGACGGTAAAGTGATAATGCCTGAACATATATCATTGAGGCCTTTATCCTTTGAATCGTACATGAAGAATCTTCCGATGGACGGAGCGCTTGAAGACGCGGCAAGAGAGGCCTTAAGGATTGCTGAGACTCAGAGAATAATAAAGGCGCTGAAAGAGACAAAGGGAAATAAAAGCAGGGCGGCAGAAATCCTGCAGGTGAGTTACAAAACGCTTTTGACAAAGATTAAAGAATATCATATAGATGAATAGAATTTTTTAAAAACAGATTTATTTGTACAAAACTGCTTTTCTCAAAAAGGAGGAAAAAGATATGAGACATATCTTTACAATCTTTAGTCGTGTCTGTCATTGCGAGTCCCGACAAGTCGGGGCGAAGCAATCTCTATTTTGTGTAGTTGCAATTGCCTTGCTTTTGTTTTACCCCTCACATGGTTTTACACAGGTTAAGGAGATTGTTTCAGAAGGGGCATACAATATGGGCGATGGCGAGACGCCGACTGTTGCAGAGAGCAGGGCCTTGCTTAATGCAAAGCGGGTTGCCCTTGAGCAGGCAGGGACTTATGTTGAGAGCTATACAAAAGTGGAGAATATGCAGGTAACAGAAGATGAGATACAGGTTTTGTCATCAGGGATTATGGAGGTTGAGATACTTGATAAGAAAAGGACTATTGTCGGCGACGGCTTTCGTTTCTGGGTAAAGATAAAGGCAAGGGTCAATCCTGATAATATTAAAGCGATGGCAAATAAGGTTAAGGCTAAAGACAAATCATTTGTTGATGATTACAAAAAGATTCAGGAGGCTTATGACAAGAGCCAGAAGGAGATTGGGGAATTAAAAAAACAATTAGCACAGGCAAAGGGTGAGAAGGAGAAGAAACAGGTAGAGGCAAAGATTTCTGATGATGAGAGATTATTTCAGGCAAATGAGTGGTTTGAGAAAGGATACCAGCATTCTTTGAAAAATGAGCATGATTCTGCAATAGAGGCATATACAAGCGCAATAACCCTAAATCCAAAATTTGTTGAAGCCTATAATAATCGTGGAGTTGCTTATAAGAACCAAGTCCAATACGACAGAGCGATTGAGGATTTCAGCAAGGCAATTGCTATAAATCCGAATGATGCTGACGCTTACTATAATCGTGGGAATGCTTATAATAATAAAAGACAATTTGATAGAGCGATTGAGGATTTCAACAAGGCAATTGCTATAAATCCGAATGATGCCGAAGCCTACTATAATCGTGGGCTTGCTTATGAAAACAAAGGTCAATATAACATGGTTGTTGAGGATTATAGCAGGGCAATAGCTATAAATCCAAATCATGCTTTAGCCTACATTGCCTATATTGGACGTGGAGCTGCTTATGATAAAAAAGGGCAATACGACATGGCGCTTGAGGATTATAACAGGGCAATTGTTATAAATCCAAATCTTGCTTTAGCCTATACCGGTCGTGGGCTTGTTTATTATATGAAAGGAAATATGGGCAGGGCTATATCTGATTTCCAAAAGGCTTGTGATATGGGGAATGAGAATGGGTGCAAGGGATTGCAAATAGTTTTAAAAAAGAGATAAACAAAAAATGGATGCGGGCGGCTGACAGACGCAGATGAATTTTTCGGTAATAATTAAGATGGCCAACTCTCCAATATACGAACTGATTAAAGTCGACGTCCAAAGAGCGGGCGACGACTTTATCAAAAGAAAAGTGAGTCCATGGGAATTTTTTAATGTAAAAGGTGTTGATATCGAAAAATGTAACGGTGAGAGGATTACAATTGCAGGGGTGGAATTTAGTGGAACAGTCAGGCTTGTATTCTGGGATGGTTACATTGACGATGAATTTATTGCTTTTGCTCTGACTTTGATAGAATCGGCGCGAAAGAAAGCGATTGATATGGACGCGTCAGTCTCCGATGCTGTTAAAGACTGTCGTGACTGTATTGCTGACGTAGTGATAAAGGTTTTTGAAAGAATGTCGGCTATAGATCAAAAATTGAGAGGCAAAGGCTTCCCGCAGTCTGTTAATAGAGTAAATGTAGAGGAGCGAATTAAACATATAGATCAAAAAATACAGAATATAGTCGACGCTTATGCAAATCAGGCTACACTATCGTCTGGTAAAACCACACCTACGCCAGCTCTGTCTGACGCATTGGAGCTTAAGCCCAGTATATCGGGCATTTCACTTGATTTAAAAAAGCTTTGGCAATGGATAAGAGCAAAGCTGATGTCCAACAAGGCCGATTGAGTCTGTCCAGCATATGCTGATAGCCGCTCCGCCAGAGGCGGATGAATTCAGGCGTTATGCTCATAGGATATGAGATCACAATATGGCATGGAATTCGTTTGAACTAGACACAGGTGGTGGCAAGACTTGTTTCATGATCACACTTGGAGACAGTCTCTTTATAGGGACTGCCAAGGATGATAATGGTGTTGTTGAGCGTATTCATGAGCTAAAGAGAGATAAAAAAACAAACGAGTTCAAACTGAAAGGCGGTGAAATATGGGGTAGGCGCTCAAAAACCCCTCTGTTTGAGCGCATAGCCTTGCAGTTCAAAGATATTGTTAGCCTTCTTAGATTAGATAAGCCCATCCAAGAAAAAGCTATCGCAGCATTAATCGAAATAGCTCTTGATTTGTCCAAGGCAGAAGAGGCATTTCTTGATTACGTAGAGACAGAGGATGCCGCAGTTTCACAATACCATGATCCTAAGGGTATAACGCCCCAGAAGAATGCTTTAATCTACAAAAATCCGACCCATACTCTCAAAGAGATCGCAGAAAAGGTTTTGATTCGCATAATCATAGCCTACCGTAAATTTCCAGAGGTAATTAGTATCATCAGAGGCGAGACCTTTAACATAGGCAAGACTTTTGTAAATAATCTTGCCAAATTGCTACCAGCAGATCACCCAGACAGCAAGTCTTTCGAGTACGACAACAATTGGATAAAAGAGCTTTATGACATACGTGGTTATATCGAGCATGAACGTTGGGAAATACTTCCATTCGACGTCCTCCAATCCGAGGGAGACGCGAGTTGTCATGTCGAAAGGTGCAGGGTCGTCATTAAATCACAAGGCGAAAAACCGATCAATCTTGCAGCTTACTTAAATGTTACACTTTACAATATGATTACTTTCATTGAAAAAATGGTAGCTTTGGCGATTATTGACAAAATGCCATACCCAACACGAATAGTCACTTTACCTGAAACAGAAAGACCGAAACGAAACCATTACAGATATGTTGCAGACCTTGTTCCCGAAGTGAAAGAGAAATTGCCTGCTAACTGAGCTTAAAATAGAAATAGAGAAAATAAAAATAGGGTCAGCGACTATTAAAAGAAATTTGCCCACAGCGGCAGACAACATGCTAAAATAGTCAAAAGAAGTAACATTGAAAAAGATAAAATATTACCTTCCGGAGGATTATAATGTCAGGACATTCCAAATGGTCTCAGATAAAACATAAAAAAGCTCATACGGACGCAAAAAGGGGCAGGGCGTTTACTAAAATCGTCAAAGAGATAGCGGTTGCGGCAAGGTTCGGAGGCGGCGACCCTGACGGCAATCCAAGATTGCGCACTGCCATAGAAAATGCAAAAGAGGTAAATATGCCTCATGATAATATCAAGAGGGCTATCATGAAAGGCACAGGCGAACTTCCCGGAGTTACATATGAGGAAATCATGTATGAAGGATACGGCCCTTCCGGCGTTGCCTTAATGATTGAGGTCCTGACTGATAACAAAAACAGAACCGTCCCTGAAATAAGACATATGATGGCAAAACACGGCGGGAGCCTCGGTGAAACAGGATGTGTTTCCTGGATATTCGATAAAAAGGGTTATATTCTGGTTAATAAGGCGAAGGCGGCTGAAGACTCTGTAATGTCTGCGGCCCTTGATGCAGGGGCTGAGGATATGAAAAACGACCCTGAGGAAGGAAACTTTGAGATAGTAACAGCGCCGGAGGACTTCAATAATGTTAAGGCTGCTATTGAGAAGGCAAATATTCCTGTTGAGTCTGCTGAAATAACCATGCTCCCCAAAAACTATGTAGCGCTGGACGGAAAGGCGGCAGAGCAGATGATTAGGCTTATGGACGCGCTTGAGGACCATGACGATGTCCAGAATGTCTATGCAAATTTTGATATTCCTGACGAAGCCGCGGAGAAAATCGGAAAGTGATTAGGTTAAGTATCTTTGATTCCGGAAAAGAATACGATCCCGCAATTTTTAAAATATATTGATATGCTTCCGCTGCGATGATGAACATAAAACATACCGAAGCATTTGACCTGGCGTATCGTTTCGTCACCGAAACTAATCGGAATATTTTTCTAACGGGCAAAGCCGGAACGGGCAAGACAACTTTTCTGAAATATTTGCGGCAAACCTCTTTTAAAAAAATGGTTGTCGCTGCGCCTACGGGAGTTGCGGCTATCAATGCCGGCGGCGTTACCCTTCATTCGTTATTTCAATTGCCGTTTGCCCCGTTCATCCCGTCAAAAGATGCCCGCCTGAATGACGAAGTCGGGCAGGCAAATGCCCCGACATCTGTCGGGGTCAACAGCCACTCGCTTTTGTCGCGGGTTCGTTATAGTAAGGAAAAACTCAACCTGCTTCGCAATCTTGAATTGCTTGTGATTGATGAATCGAGCATGGTGGCTTCGCATACCGTTGATGCGATTGATACTATTTTAAGAAGCATAAGAAGAAGACATCAACAGCCGTTTGGCGGCACACAGGTTTTATTTATTGGCGACCTGCATCAACTCCCGCCAGTGGTGAAAAATCAGGAGTGGGAGTTTTTGAAAAACTATTATCCTTCCGTTTTCTTCTTTGACAGCATAGTGCTGAGAGAAAATGTTCCGGTGATGATAGAACTAAAAGAAATTTTTCGCCAGCAAGACAATGTTTTTATTGAAGTGCTGAATGAAATCAGGAATAACAATCTCACGAATGAAAATTTTAGTTTACTGAATTCGCGGCTCAAACGGAATTTTATTCCTGCTGATAATGAAGGATATATTACGCTCACAACCCATAATTACCAAGCCGATGAGATAAACAAAAGAAAGCTGCAAAAACTGTCTGCACACTCACAAACCTACCATGCATCGATACAAGGTGATTTTCCTGAAAATCTATATCCTGCCGGACAGGAACTTGAACTCAAAGAAGGAGCGCAGATAATGTTTCTGAAAAATGATGTGGAAGGAGGGAAATATTTTAACGGAAAAATCGGCGTCATCACAGAGCTTGACGAGGATATGATAAAAGTAAAATGCAAAGGAGAGCAACAGGAGATAGAAGTAAAAAAACATGAATGGAAAAATGTGAACTACTCGCTCAATCCTGACACGCACGAAATAACTGAAGAAGAATTGGGCAGTTTCCTGCAATACCCGCTGCGCCTTGCCTGGGCGATTACAATTCATAAAAGTCAGGGGCTTACTTTTGATAAACTGATTATTGATGCGGAAAATGCTTTTGCCAACGGGCAGGTTTATGTGGCGTTGAGCCGCTGCACTTCACTGGAAGGGTTGATTCTGACTTCCCATGTTAACCGGCAGTTCCTCGGTGCGCATCAGAATCTGAAGGACTGGCAGGAAAAAAATCATGATGAAAAAAATCTGCAGCAGAAATTTCATGAATCAAGACAAAAGCATATTCAGCAGGAATTACAAAATATTTTTACATGGAAGAACTGGTTTTATGAATTGCGCGAACTAAATGATATTCTGAATGAACAGAAAGAGAATCTGCCATCGGAATGTTTTTCGTGGATTGCGGAACTGACCGAAAAGCAAAAGGCGCTGGACGAGGCGGCTGTTAAATTCAAAGAGCGCATGGTTGACCTGTGCAATCAAAATCCTGTTGTGGAAGAAAATCAACCGCTCCAGAAGAGAATAAAAGATGCGGCAAATTATTTTTCTGCGGAGATTATGAAATGGAAAGAAAAATTCTTTAATCATCCGCTCTCAACAGACACGAAAAAGACCGCTCGCAAAATTGATACTTCTTTAAATGAAATCAATTTTATTGTCCATGAAATTTTGGGTATGATAAATCACTGCAAAAACGGTTTTTTACTGAATGATTACTTAAAGAACGGGAAAAAAGTTGTCCCGATATATCGGGATGGAAAAATACAAAGTTCTTATGCTCAGAATCAAATAAGGAATATCAGTTCAAAAGAATTAGAACACTCCGGATTGTATGATAGAATTGCTGAAATGCGAAGGCTAATCGGAAGTGCCACTAACCTTCCACTTTATACCATCTTCAGCAATAATGCTATTAAAAATGTGTGTATGAGTTTACCGGGCAGCAAGGACGCATTGCTGAAAGTAAAAGGATTCGGCAAAGCAAAAGTGAAAAAGTATGGGGATGAAGTGTTAGGGTTGGTACGCGAATACTGTCTTGAAAATAATCTTGAGCCGCAACAGATTTTCAAAGAAGAATCTCCGGGAGAGAAAAAGTCAACCACAGTAGAAGAAACCCTGAAACATTTCAAACAGGGCAAAAGCATAGAGGAAATTGCAAGGGAAAGAAATCTTGTAGTAAGCACTATTGAAGGGCATTTTGCGCAGGCGATAAAATATGGTTTGGTTCACATTGAGGAATTAATGTCTATGGAAGAAGTCAATAAAATTGCCGGATACTTTCCTCCAAATGCAGATTTTATTCAACTGTCCGGTATAAAATCCCGATTACTTGGGACTGAAATCGTCTCCTATGGCAAGCTCAAAATGGTTTTGGCATGGCTGCAAAAAGATAAATGAATGGGGTTGATGATGTGCCCGAATCCCGATTTAGAAAATTGTCATTGCGAGCGAAGCGAAGCAATCTCGCCTATTACGACAAGATTGCCGCAAACCCTGCGGGTTCTCGCAATGACAGACAAAACAAGGCATCGAAAAGTCTAAATCGGGATTTGGGATGTATAACACTCTTGCAATATCAATGCCTGTGGATTTATTATAAACAACGACATGGTAACTTCTATTCGTGCGACCCTTAAAAGAAAATTTCTTGCCGGGCTGATTGTCTCAATTCCCGCGGTAATTACTGTTTTAGTCATCGTATGGTTTTTTGAGTTTGTGGACGGCATATTGGGCCCCCTTTACAACAAGGTACTGGGCTACAATGTCCATGGCCTCGGATTCATTTCTGCGGTAATTTTGATATTTCTTATCGGAATAATATCAACAAATGTATTCGGTAAAAAGCTAATAGAGTTTTTTGAAAAGGCTGTTGTCAGAATACCTGTATTCAAGGGTATTTATGCGGCAATAAAGCAGCTTGTCGACGCATTCTCGCCTGAAAACAACAGTTCATTCAAAAAATTTGTGATAGTTGAGTATCCCAGGCAAGGAGCCTATGCCTTCGGCTTCCTGACCAAAGAGTGTACGATAAAAGCATCCAGAAGCGGCAAGGAATCATGCCTCAGGGCAGTTTATGTTCCTACGAATAATCTGTATCTCGGTGAGATAGTTTTGCTTGGGGAGGGTGATGTTTTCTATACGGATATTCCTATAGAGGACGGTATTAAGATAATACTTTCAGGCGGTATTGCAGCGCCGTCCAGGATATTGGAGTCAAAGGAATGAAACTTGCAGTGGTTATCCTTGCGGCAGGACGCGGCGAAAGGATGGGTTCTCACTTGCCGAAGGTTCTGCATGGGATTTTTGATAAACCTATGCTGCAGTGTGTGATTGATTCCGCTGAGAAGCTAAGGCCGTCCAGAATCATCGCTGTGGTTGGAAAAAACTTCAAAGAGATTAAAAAGTCAATAAAGCCGGAAAACATTTTATTTGCAATACAGAAAAAACCCAAGGGAACGGGCGATGCGCTCTTAAGGGCCAAGACATTGCTGAAAGGCACCAAACATGGAGGCACGATACTCGTATTAAACGGCGATGTCCCCCTCATCACATCAGAGACATTGAAGAAATTTCTGAGTCTGCATCGAAAAGGCAGGAATGGTATTTCTCTTATCTCTTTTGCTGCAGCAAATCCTGCTTCATACGGAAGAATATTAAGGGACAGAAATAGCCGTATTAACTCAATCGTAGAGGATAAGGATGCGACAGAGGCTCAGAGAAAAATCAATGAGGTTAACAGCGGAGTGTATGCCATAGAATCCGGCATATTATCCCTGCTTAAAGAAATTCCGCTTAATATTGCAAAGGGCGAGTATTACCTTACGGATGTTATCGGCATCGCCGGAAACAAGGGCTATAGAATGAACGCCTACTGTATAGGCTCTGAGGATGAACTGATGGGAGTTAATACAATACCTGAACTGATGAAGGCACGAAAAATATTCAGGGAAAGACTGACTGATGCCTGGATTAAAAAAGGCATTACATTTCTTGACCACGATTCAATTTTTATCTCAGGCAATGTTGCGATAGGAAGGAATACGACTATTTATCCTAATGTCTGTCTTGAAGGCAGGACCGAAATAGGCAGAGGATGCACTATATATCCGAATGTGCGCATTGTTGACAGCGTTATCAAGGATGGAGTTGTAGTGAAGGACTCTACTGTGATTGAGGGGTCTGTTGTAAGGGCTAAAGCAGTGGTCGGCCCTTTTGCTCATATAAGGCCGGGATGCGATATCGGATCTGAGGCAAAGATAGGGAATTTTGTTGAGATAAAAAAATCTGTGATAGGCGACAGGACCAAGGCGTCTCATCTCAGTTACCTCGGTGACGCTTCTATAGGAAAGGGCGTCAATATCGGAGCAGGCACCATAACATGCAATTATGACGGCAAAAAGAAAAACAGGACAACAATAGAAGACGGCGCTTTTATAGGCAGCGACACTCAGTTGGTTGCGCCTGTAAAAGTTGGCAAAGGCGCATATGTAGGCGCCGGCTCTACGATTACCAAATGCGTTCCTGCCATGTCGCTTTCAGTGAGCAGGGTAGAACAGAGGAATATAGAGGGATGGGCAGTTAAAAAAAAGTTAAGAGTTAAGAGTTAAAAGTTAATAAAAAAAGGAAAAAATAATATGGGATTTTCATTAAACTCTTCACTTTTAACTCTTAACTTTTATAATTTGTGATATGTGCGGGATAATAGGCTATACAGGCAAAAGAAATGCGGTTTCAATAATACTTGAAGGGCTCAAGCGCCTTGAATACCGGGGCTATGATTCTGCGGGAATTGCATTTTTTAATGAAAGAGGCGTAGAGATCAGGAAGTGCACAGGGAAGATTAAAGACCTGTACGCGATTATAGACTCCGACAAACCGTTCAGCACTACCGCCATAGGACACACAAGATGGGCGACTCATGGAAAGCCTTCAGAAGAAAATGCGCATCCTCACAAGTCAGGCGGGATAATAATTGTGCACAACGGGATAATAGAAAATTATCTACAGCTTAAAAAGAAACTGATTGATGAGGGGTATAAGTTTACCTCAGAGACCGACACAGAGGTTCTATGCCATCTGATAGAAAAATACGCCGCTGATTATCCTTTGGAAGATGCTGTCAGAAAAGCGCTTAAAGAGGTCAGGGGCGCATATGCGCTTGCAGTGATAAATGAAAAAGAACGCGGCAAGATCGTTGGTGTACGAAAAGACAGCCCGCTTGTTGTCGGTCTTGGCGACGGAGAATTTTTCCTTGCGTCTGATGTGCCTGCTTTTCTCAATTATTCAAGAGATGTGATATATCTTGATGATGGAGAGATGGTGGTTATGACAGGTGACGGCGTGGTTGTGACAACCCTTGACGGTGCGCCTGTTCAGAAAGAAGTCGTTTCTGTTTCATGGAGCCCTGCTATGGCTGAAAAAGGCGGCTATAAGCATTTTATGCTTAAAGAGATATATGAACAGCCCAGGGCAATAGCAGATACCTTAAGAGGGAGGTTTTATCCTGAAAGCGGCCAGGTGAATATGGATGAGTTTGGCATAAAAGAGGAAGACCTGAGAAAGGCACAAAAAATTTTCATTGTTGCCTGCGGCACGTCATGGCATGCCGCCCTTATCGGAAAATATATGATAGAGGAATTGGCAAGGGTTCCTGTAGAGGTTGATATAGCATCAGAATTCAGATACAGAAACCCGGTGATTGGGCAGGACAGCCTTTTAGTCGCTATAACGCAGTCAGGAGAAACAGCAGATACGCTTGCAGCCCAAAGAGAAGCCAAGAGGCTCGGGGCAAAGACGCTGAGCATATGCAATGTTGTCGGCAGCACTGCATCAAGAGAGGCTGACGCGGTGTTCTATACTCATTCAGGGCCCGAGATAGGCGTTGCATCAACAAAGGCATTCACCACGCAGATAGTAGGGCTTTATCTCTTTGCAGTGGGGCTCGGCAGGCTTAAAGGAACTGTAAACAGTGATTCAGCTATGGGATTGCTCAGGGATCTCCTTTTTCTTCCGGGGCTGGTTGAGAAGGTTATCGCGGCGGATAATGTAATTGAACGCATAGCAAAAGAACTATTTACGGTTAATGATTTCTTGTATATGGGGCGGGGAATAAATTATCCCATTGCGCTTGAAGGCGCGCTTAAGCTCAAGGAAATATCTTATATTCATGCCGAGGGTTATCCTGCAGGAGAGATGAAACATGGCCCGATAGCGCTTGTTGACGAGGTCCTTCCATCTGTATTTTTAGTGCCGAGGGGTAGACTTTATGATAAGGTTCTATCTAATATAGAAGAAGTAAGAAGCAGGGGGGGCAGGATCATAACAGTAACTGACGAGGGCAATAAAGAGGTATGCAGCCGTTCCGATTATTGCATTTCTGTACCTGAAACTAATTCTTTTCTGTCGGCAATTTTAATGGCAATTCCGCTGCAGCTTCTTGCGTATCATATAGGAGTGCTGAGAGGATGCGATGTTGACCAGCCCAGAAATCTGGCTAAAAGTGTAACCGTTGAGTGATATCCGTTTTAGAAGCAGTATGCCGAAAAATAGACATAGAAAGTTGTCATTGCGAGGATTCCTCGTCTGTCATTGCGAGCGAAGGAGACGTAATGTCAAAAGAGATTTTATTGAACGACCTGAATCCCAGGCAAAAAGAAGCGGTGCTCCATGAAGGAAGTCCGCTTCTTGTGCTTGCCGGCGCAGGCAGCGGCAAGACGAGGGTCATTACTCATAAGTTTGCGTACTATGCAAAGTCAAACAAGGTTTCTCCGCATTCAATATTTGCTGTCACTTTTACAAACAAGGCCTCCGATGAGATGAAGCGCAGAATAGCCCTGCTTATCGGAAAGGATATGGACGGTTCATGGATAGGCACATTCCATTCGCAGTGCAATAGGATACTCAGAAAAGAGATAAAGGCGATAGGATACAATAATAATTTTTTAATATACGATGCTGATGACCATTGTAATCTTATAAGGCATATACTGAAGGAGTTCAGGATATACGAGGCGATGTATAAAGGGGTTGCTTCCAGGATAAGTTCTTTGAAGTCTTCACTCGTAACCCCGAGCAGGTTCCTTTCAAAGACGGACGGTTTCGGTTTTGATGAAAAACTTGCGAAGGTGTATGTGAGATATCAGGATGAACTCAAGAGGTCCAATGCGCTGGATTTTGATGACCTTATAATGCTCACGGTAAAACTTTTTGAGGAGAACCCTGCATTGCTTGAAAAATACCGGACTATATTTAATTATGTTCTGGTTGACGAATTTCAGGACACAAACTATGCGCAATACCGCCTGTTAAAATTACTGGCTGCAAGGGACAATATCTGCGTTGTAGGCGACGACGACCAGAGCATATATAAATTCAGGGGCGCTGACGTCAGAAATATTCTTAACTTTGAAAATGATTTCCCGCGGGCCAAGGTCATAAAGCTTGAACAGAACTATCGCTCAACACAGAACATACTTGATGTCTCAGGCGCTGTGATAGCAGGGAATCAGGACAGGAAGGCAAAGAAGTTATGGACCGAGAGGGGCTGCGGCGAGAAGGTCTATCACTGCTGGTTCAATACAGAGGAAGACGAGGCAAAACATATAGCAGCTATGATAAAGGAACTTTACCTTAAAGGCGAATGCCGCTATAAGGATTTTGCCGTTCTTTACAGGGTAAATTTTCAGGCGAGGGCCATAGAGGACGCACTTAAAGACGAAATGATCCCGTATCGTGTTATGGGTGGAATAAGTTTCTATCAGCGGAAGGAAATAAAGGATATTATTGCATATATGCGGCTTGCCGTGAATCCTGACGACAATGTAAGCCTCAGACGGATAATAAACTGCCCTCCGAGAGGAATAGGCGCTGCAACGCTTTCAAAGGTAGAGCATGAAGCAAAAAATAAATCGTTAAGCCTGTTTGCTGCGATTAAGACGATATTAAAGGCAAACAGCGTTGCTTTGTCTGTAAGGGAAAAACTCAACGGATTTGTCAAGATCATAGAGCATATCACTTCTGATGAATACAGGTCAGCCGCTGACATGCTGAAAGCGATAATTGAAAAAACAGGATATATGGGTTTTATGGAGGAAGATAAAACTCATAACATACATGAACTCATTGCATCTGCGGAGGGAAAAGATATAGGTGGTTTTAGCGACAGGGCCGTGCTTTTGACCGCTATGGATGATGTTAATGCAGCGAATTCCGTGTCGCTCATGACACTGCACAGCACAAAAGGACTTGAGTTCCCTGTTGTTTTCGTTGTCGGGCTTGAAGACGGCCTAATGCCGTATTTCAAGGCGCTTCAGAATGAAGATGAGATATCCGAGGAGCGGAGATTATTCTATGTGGGCATGACGCGTGCCAAGGATGTGCTGTGGCTTACCGGCACGAAAAAGAGAAGGTTATACACAAAGGTGCAGGAACAGGAGCCGTCGAGATTTCTTGCCGATATACCGCAGCAGTGCTGCCAGCGCATAGAGAAATCGGCAAGCCCCCAGCCTCTCACAGTTGCGGTAAGGAAAACTGTTCAGTTTAAAAAACCGATGTTGTATGTTGTCGGCTGCAGGGTGAAGCATCCCAAATGGGGCGTAGGCGTTATAAGGGAATGTTACGGGGATGGAGATGAACAGAAAGTCATGGTAAATTTCCCGGTTATAGGAGTAAAGAGACTGGCTCTCAGATTTGCAAACCTTGAGAAGATATGAAAATATCTGTTGAATACATATCAAAACTTGCAAGGCTGTCAGTCTCCGGGAAAGAAAGGGAGGCTTTTAGCGCGCAGCTTCAGGGTATCCTGAGTTATATGGAAAAGCTCAATGAACTTGATACAAAAGATGTTGAACCGACTTCTCATGTAGTATCATTAAGCAACGTAATGCGCGACGATGTTCAGAGAGCTTCGATATCAAGGGAAGATGCGCTTGCGAATGCTCCTGACCGTACGGATAAATTTTACAGGGTGCCAAGGATAATAGAATGAAAAAAGTTAAGAGTTTAGAGTTGAGAGTTAAGAGTTGTAAGTTAAGAGTTATAAGTTTTTTAACTTTTAACTTTTCACTTTTAACTTTTCACTTGCCGGAGGCATTATGCTAAGGTGCATGCTCAGGGCGAAGATACACATGGCAAGTGTGACAGAGGCAAATCTCGAGTATGAGGGCAGCATCACCATAGATGAGGTTATACTCAAGAAAGCCGGAATCCTTCCCTATGAGCAGGTCATGATAAGCAACCTCAACAACGGCGAGAGGTTTGAAACTTATGTAATACCCGGCAGAAAAAATTCAGGCGTGATATGCCTGAACGGGCCTACGGCAAGAAAGGGCGCTGTCGGCGACAGGGTAATAATATTCTGCTACGGATACTTTGAAGACAAGGACATAAGAAAGTTCAAGCCCAGGATAGTCATCCTTGATTCAGGGAACAGGGCTGTAAGGGTTAAGTAGATCTGGGTGATGCCGGAATTTGAAACTATTTCTTCCAAGATGAAAATCCTCGTTACAGGCGGCGCGGGATATATCGGAAGCCATGTTGTAAAGGCATTGGGAGAGGCAGGGCATGCGATATTAACCTATGACAATCTCTCCACCGGTAACAAGTGGTCTGTTTTATATGGTGACTTGATAGCCGCTGACCTTTCCGACAAAGAAACGTTAAAGAAAACAATTGTCAAATTCAAGCCGGATGCCATTATGCATTTTGCCGCATCCATTGTTGTCCCTGAAAGTGTCAGATTGCCGCTTAAATATTATCAAAATAATACTGTAAATACCCTGAATCTTCTGGAAACTATGATAGCATGCGGCGCAAGAAACTTTATATTTTCATCTACTGCCGCTGTTTACGGGATACCGGAGACAATGCCGGTTAATGAGAGTGCGCCGATGAATCCTATTAATCCCTATGGCTCATCAAAAATGATGGTAGAAAAGATTTTGAGAGATATGCATCTGGCGGACAATGATTTTAATTATGTATCGTTGAGGTATTTTAATGCCGCAGGCGCTGATGGCGGGTGCAGAATAGGACAGGCATACAAAGAAGCAACGCATTTGATTACAAGGGCTCTGAAGACGGCCAAGGGAGAATTTCAGAAGTTGCAGGTCTTCGGGACAGATTATCCCACTACTGACGGAACTTGCATAAGGGATTACATCCATGTTGATGATATTGCGAATGCTCACATCCTCGCCCTCAAATATCTCTTAGACAAAGGCAAGAGTGAAGTCTTTAATTGCGGATATGGACACGGATATTCTGTTCGCGAGGTTATTGCTGCCTCTAAAAAAGTAACCGGCATTGACTTTGAAGTTGAGGAAACCGGCAGGAGAGAAGGAGACGCATCAACCTTGATTGCTGATAACACAAAAATAAAACAGAAACTTAACTGGAAGCCTAAATATGAGGACCTTGAATATATAATTAAGACTGCATGGAACTGGGAAAATAGTTATCGTGAAAAATACAGTTAACTAAGGAGGCCGTGTCTGTCTTTCGGCAAGCTTAAACTACCTTTATAAAAATGAAGATGGCAGTGCTATATATTAAGCCGTTCTGAGTTCCCATGCGGGGCTATTCGCTCCATTTCATTGCGACTTCAGCCCCTATTCTGATCGACCCGTGAATCTTGCCTCAATCCAACCTCAGCCTCCCTATCCCCTCAAAAATTTCTCTTGACAGAAAAATACTTTTTGCCATAAACTGAACATAGGTTCACATGAACAAGCGTTCAGGTATAGAGTCAAAAAAGAGAATCCTTGACGCCGCGATGAGGGTGTTCTCCGAGTACGGCTATGCGAAGGCAAATATGAGGATGATAGCAAAGGCTTCCGATATAAGCATCGGAGGGCTTTATCTTTATTTTAAAAACAAGGAAGACCTCTACCTGACTCTAATGAAAAGCAAAATGGATGACTTTGCCGTCAAGACAATGGAGTCGGTGAAAGATATTACAGACCCCGCAGAAGCGATAAGCACCTTCATGGCGATGACCCTTAATTATGCAAAAAAACATAAAGGGCTTATCCTCCTTCAGGGCAGGGAGCTTGGCTTTACGTTCGGCCTTGAGATGAAGAGAAAATTTTTCAAAAAGCAGAGAGGACTCATAGAGCATATTATCAGGCAGGGGATACGATCAGACATATTCCGAAAGGTAAATGTGCCGGAAACTGCCAGAATAATCTTCAGTGTCATAAGGGGTTTTGTTTTGAGTATCGTTGTAGAGCCTGATGCGCTTTTTTCGCCTGAAGAGTGCAGCAAGCTGCTGCTTAACGGCCTTCTGAAAAAGGAGTAAAACATGAAAAAGATTGTTTTTTCAGTGTTGTTTATTTTTTTATCGGCTGTAAATTGTTATGCAGTTGAATACAGCCTTGAAGACCTCTATAAAATTGCATTAGAACGTTCTGAGAGAATAAAAATATCAGAGGAAGACCTGTTCATTGCGCAGAAAGGGAAGGATAAAGCGGTGGCAGCGCTTATGCCAAAGCTCTCAGGTTTTGGAAATTATACGAGATATACGGAAGATAAATATTCTTCTTCAAACACGCTTATTCAGCCTGAAGATTCGAAATCATGGGGAGTGAGACTTGACCAGTCATTTTCACTGAGCGGAAGAGAGCTTACCGCTTTTAATATATCAAAGGGAAATATTGAGAAAAACAGATATGACCTCCATGCAGTCAAAGAGGAATACCTTCTTAGCGTTTCGGACGCCTATTATGGAGTGCTCAAGGCAAAGAAGGCTCTTGAGATTGCAAAGTCAAGCGTTGATAGATTAAAAAAGCACAGGGATGCTGCAAGTATAAGATTAAAAGTTGGTGAGCTGACAAAGACTGCGCTTTTGAGGGCAGAGGCAGAGTTGTCAGGCGCGCAATCCGAGGAGATAAAGGCAAAAAACGCACTGGAACTTGCAAGGGCTGTTCTTGCAAGGATTGTCGGCATTGCGAGGGATTTTGTTTTAAAAGACAGCCGGCAGCCTTCAGGTGACAACCTATTGTCTCCGGAACCGGACTTAGTGACTGTTAGCTGCCAGCCGGAACCAATGAACTGTTTTAAAACAATCGCTCTGTCAGAGCGGGTTGAACTTAAAGGACTTGAACTTCAGAAAAAAATCGGACAGGAACAGGTTAAATATACACAAGGCTCTCACTGGCCCACGCTTTCAATAGAAGGCGTTTATTCGAGAAAAGACGAAGACCCTGCTGCTTCAACTCTCAATAAAGAAAGCGCATACGGCGGTTTTAAGATAAGCATTCCGATTTTTGAGGGAGGGTTGAGGGATGCAGAAGTAAAAGAGGCAGAGGCAAAGCAGAGACAGGCAGCGCTTTTATATGAGGATAAAAAGAAGTCGATAGACATCGAGGTTGAAAGCGCCTATCTCGAACTGATAACTCAAAAGGGAATCATGGAAAAGTTCGGGGCACAGCTAACTTTTGCAGAGGACAACTATAAGGCTGTTTCAAAGCAGTTTGAATTCGGCCTTGCAAACAGCATTGATGTTATGGATGCAAACACACTTCTTGTCACAGCAGAGAGGCAATTGGCGGATGCAGGATATAACTATCAGTTGTCAGATTTAAGGCTGAAACGTGCGGCGGGAATACTGTTGAAGACAGTAAGCGGTAAACAGCAAACAGGAGGAAGAAGTGAGGAAGCTATTCTATAGACGTATAGGAGCGATTCAGTTATGAAAAAAATACTGTTATTATGCTGTTTGCTGTCCACTGTCTACTGTTTATTTTTTTTGTCTGCATGTTCAAGCAAGAAAGAACAACAACAGGAGAAAAAGCCCGTAGTGCCTGTGACAGTCGGCGCTGTGATTAAAAAGACGGTTCCTGTTCAGATCCGCGCAATAGGGAATGTTGAGGCATATTCAATAGTATCTGTAAAGGCGCGTGTTGGGGGCGATCTTACGCATGTTTATTTCAGAGAGGGTCAGGATGTTAATAAAGGCGATATGCTTTTCACGATAGACCCCCGGCTTTATAAGACGGCGCTTGACTCTGCCAAGGCTAATCTGGTTCGTGATACGGCATTGGCTAAAAAAGCCGATGAGGATTTACGCCGCTATACCGAGCTGTTACGCGATGAATTGGTCAGCCGTTCTCAGTATGAACAGATTTTTGCCAATGCTGAGGCGCTTAAGGCCACTGTGGAGGCGGATAAAGCGGTTGTAGAAAATGCGCGCTTGCAGGTTGAATACTGCACAATATACGCCCCCATCGCAGGCAGAACAGGCAGTCTCTTAGTGAATCAAGGGAATCTGGTTAAGGCAAATGACGATAAGCCGATGGTAATCATAAACCAGATACAGCCTGTATATATTAATTTTTCAGTGCCTGAGCAATACCTGCCTGAGATTAAAAAATACATGTCAGCAGGAAAATTAAATGTTGAGGTATTTTTGTCAAAGGAAGACAAAAAATCTTTTCATGGTGTTTTGTCTTTTATGGACAACACAGTGGATACCGCAACCGGCACAATCAAGCTTAAGGCAACCTTTAGTAATAAGGAAAAAGCCCTTTGGCCGGGGCAATTCGTCACGGTCCGAATGACTCTGTCAAACATACAGGATGCGGTAGTCGTTCCAACACAGGCAATACAGACAGGACAGCAGGGGCAATTCGTCTTTATTGTGAAAGATGGAACAGCGGAACTTCGACCGGTTACCGCGGGCATCACATATGAAGATGTAACGGTTATCGAAAAGGGACTATCAGCAGGTGATGAGGTGGTTACTGACGGCCAAATGCGCCTTATGCCAGGAGCAAAGGTAGAGATAAAAAACGCTCAGGGGCAAAAGAGCAATAGTCAGAAAGAATCTTCAAAAATCTCAAATCCTGCAAAAGATAAAGTGAAGTGAATATTTCAGACCTGTTTATAAAACGCCCTATTATGACCAGTCTGGTCATGCTGGCAGTGATGCTTTTCGGAATCTTTGCATACAGGATTTTACCGGTCAACGACCTGCCTAACATAGACTTTCCAACTATACAGGTTACCTCCAATCTGCCGGGAGCGAGTCCTGAGACTATGGCCAGCGCTGTCGCAACCCCGCTGGAGCGCCAGTTTTCGACGATTTCCGGCCTTGACGCAATGACATCTACCAATGGTCAGGGGATCTCGATTATCACGCTAAAGTTCGCTCTGGAGCGCAACATTGATGCCGCTGCCCAGGACGTCCAGGCGGCAATATCAATGGCTGCGCGCCAACTGCCACAGGATATGCCGAGTCCGCCTTCCTACAACAAGGTGAATCCTGCTGACCAGCCTGTTTTATATCTGGCGCTCAGCTCTCCGACCCTTCCTCTGTCGGATGTGAATGAGTTTGCCGATACAATTATCGCGCCGCGTATATCAATGATAAATGGTGTGGCGCAGGTTCTTGTTTACGGCTCGCAAAAGTATGCAGTGCGGGTTCAACTGGACCCTCAGACTCTCGCGAACCGTAAGATAGGCATAGATGAGGTTTCGTACGCTTTGGCACGGTGGAACATTAACCTGCCTACAGGCGGGCTTCAGGGAGACAAGCAGGCATTCACCATACAGGCTATAGGCCAACTTTACAATGCAGAGGCTTTTAAGCCGATGATAATAACGTACCGTGAAGGCTCGCCTGTTCGTCTGCAGGACATAGCCAAGGTCACCGACAGTGTGGAAAACGACAAAATTGCGGCTTGGTATAGCTCCGGAGGTAAATCCACAAGGGCTATTGTTCTAGCTATCCAGCGGCAGCCGGGCACGAACACTATAGAGGTTGTTGACAGCATAAAGAATCAAATCCCCGGTTTTCGCAGCCAGTTGCCGGGTAACGTTCAGCTTAACATTCTCTTCGACCGCACGGAATCTATCCGGGCGTCAGTGGCGGACGTCAAATTCACTCTGGTGCTTACAATTGCCATGGTTATTCTGGTAATTTTTCTTTTCCTTCGCAACCTGTCGGCCACCGTCATTCCAAGCCTTGCCCTGCCGCTCTCGATCATCGGTACGTTTGCGGCAATGTACGGACTGGGATTCTCGGTTAACAATATAACCATGATGGCTCTGACGCTGTCGGTGGGCTTTGTTGTAGACGACGCCATAGTCATGCTCGAAAACATTGTGCGCCACATGGAGCACGGCGAAAAGCCGATGGATGCGGCATTCAGGGGTTCAAAGGAAATAGGGTTCACTATCATCTCCATGACACTCTCACTGGTGGCGGTCTTCATTCCGGTTCTTTTTATGGCAGGGATGTTTGGAAGGATGTTGCATGAGTTCGCCGTGACTATCACGGTTTCAATACTGATTTCGGGCGCTGTTTCCCTAACTCTCACGCCAATGCTTTGCAGCCGTTTTCTCAAGCCGCAAACCGAAAAGCGGCATGGACGTTTGTACAATATTATGGAGCGGTTTTTCGAAGGTATGCGCAATTTTTATGAGAAGACCCTAAAGATAGTGCTTGCCCGGCGCCGTGCCGTGATGGTAATTACCGTGGTCATGGCAGTACTGACGGTCTGGCTTTTCACGAAGATGCCTACCGGTCTTCTTCCGTCTGATGACATCGGCGCTATATTCGCCATAACAGAAGGCGCGCAGGGTATCTCATTCGAGGACATGAAGAGGCACCAGCAGAAACTGGCGGAAATCGTGCTGGAGGATCCTAATGTTGAGGCTTTCATGTCGTCAGCCGGAGCGGGCGGAATGCGTGTCGGCTCCAACAGCGGTTTCATGTTCCTTAAACTTAAGCCTCGCCACGAACGCAAGCTTAATGCTGACCAGATAATCCAGGGGCTTCGGCCTAAGGTGATGGGAGTCCCGGGTGTTTTGATGTTTATGCAGAACCCGCCGCCTATCCGGCTTGAGGCGACTCTGTCAAAGGCGCAGTACCAGTTTGTGCTTCAAAGCCCGGAGACAGATGAACTTTATAAACATGCTTCTGACTTTGAGATGAAATTGCGCGGGCTTACGATGATTCAGGACGTGACCAGCGACCTGCAGATAAAGAATCCGCAGGTTAACCTTGAGATTGACAGGGATAGAGCAGCAGCCTTCGGCGTCACAGCACAACAGATTGAGGACTCCCTGTACTCTGCATATGGCGCAAGGCAGGTCTCAACAATATACTCTCCTTCAAACCAGTACAAAGTGATTATGGAGGTAGAGCCCCGGTACCGGATGGATCCGCCAGCGTTGAGCTTGCTATATGTCCGTGCGAATACAGGGCAGCTGGTTCCGCTGTACTCGCTGGCGACTCTCAAAAAAGGTCTCGGCCCTTTGTCTGTTAACCATCTTGGACAGATCAATGCCGTTACTATCTCATTTAACCTCAAGCCCGGCACCCCGCTGGGTGATGCTGTGACAGCAATAGAGAAAGAGGCTAAAGCCTTGCCGATATCCATTACCACCGGCTTTCAGGGAACTGCTCAGGTATATCAGGCTTCGACCAAAGGGCTTGCTATGCTTCTCATCCTCGCCATTGTTGTGATATACATTGTGCTCGGCATCCTGTACGAAAGTTACATCCACCCTCTGACCATTCTCTCAGGCCTGCCGTCAGCCGGTTTTGGAGCGCTCATCACTCTCTTAATATTTGGCAAAGACCTCAACCTGTATGCCTTTGTCGGTATTATCATGCTTATCGGCATAGTGAAGAAGAACGCAATCATGATGATAGATTTTGCGCTGGAGGCCCAGCGAAACGAGGGGAAAAAGCCGATGGACGCCATTTACGAAGGAGCCGTTATCCGTTTCAGGCCTATCATGATGACCACAATGGCGGCGCTTATGGGTACGCTGCCAATAGCAATCGGGTTCGGCGCAGGGGCGGAATCACGGCGTTCTCTCGGACTTGCCGTTGTCGGAGGGCTTTTGTTTTCACAGGTTATGACGCTTTATATAACGCCGGTTTTTTACATTTACATGGAGGCCTTTCAGAAGAATATTTCCGGCTGGTTTGGAAGAAAAAGGAATAAGGATAAAGAGATTCTCCACAGCGTAAACTGAATTACAGAGGATAAAAATGGAAGAGGGCAAAATATCACCAAATGGGAATCACAAAAAGAAGGCCATTGCCGCCTTTATTTTTGCCGGGATTTTAATCCTATGCATTATCGCAGGTTTCTTTTATGTCAGATATAAGAGCGCTCATATCACAACAGATGACGCCTTTATTGACGGCCGTATTCATACCATATCCTCTAAGGTGCAGGGGACAATAAAGAATATATATGTCAATGACAACCAGCTTGTAAGGAAGGGGGATATCCTTTTTGAGATAGATTCTGAAGATTACGGTCTGCGTACAAAAGAGGCATTATCAGGACTTGACGCTGAAAAGGCAAAGATATCTGAAATTAAATATAGGCTTCAAACAGCAAAACAGCAGTTCGAAGAGCTTAAAGCAGCACTTGGAGCTGCAAAAGCTAACCTTGAGCTTCAGGAAGCAAACATGAGGCAGGCAGATACGGATTTAAAAAGGGCGGAGAATCTCCTCAAAGAAGATATTATTCCGAAAGAAAAATACGAGAAGATAAAAACAGGATATGATGTTACATTTGCGCAGGTAAAGGCTGCCAGGGAAGAACTCAGCCAGGTGCAGGCTCGTCTTGAGACACAGAAGGCATTTATAAAACAGGTGGAGGCTTCTATTGAGCCGCAAAAGGCATTGGCAAAACAGAAAGAGGCGTCTCTTGGAACTGCAGAGCTTAACCTGAGTTATACAAGGGTTATTGCACCGGCTGACGGTTATGTGACTAAGAAATCAATAGAGCAGGGCAATCATATTCAGGCAGGACAGCCCTTGATGGCTGTTGTGCCGCTTGATGATATATGGATTACGGCAAACTATAAAGAGACTCAGCTTGCAAAGGTGAGGGTGGGCCAGAAGGTTGAGATTAAGGTTGATACATATACAGCCAAAAAATTCAGTGGCAGGGTTGAAAGCATTATGGCCGGCACAGGCGCTGTCTTTTCACTGTTCCCGCCGGAGAATGCAACAGGAAATTATGTCAAGGTTGTGCAGAGGATACCTGTAAAAATTATTCTTGATAAGGGGACTGACCCGGAGCGCATTTTAAGGATAGGGATGTCTGTTGAAGCGACAATAATTGTGGAAAAATGAATAAGTGGATTATTGCATTGACAGTAATGCTTCCAACGCTGATAGAGATTATCGACACCTCGGTTGTTAATGTCGCCCTGGATCATATCCGTGGAAGCCTCTCCGCAGGCATAGACGAATCAACCTGGACCATAACATCTTATCTTGTTTCTAACGCAATAATAATACCGATGACAGGATGGCTCAGCAGGTTCTTTGGAAGAAAGAGGTATCTGATTTTTTCTATATCATTATTCACCCTGAGTTCCCTGCTTTGCGGTTCTGCCTGGAGTCTTCAGAGCCTTGTGTTCTTCAGAATCCTTCAGGGCATCGGCGGCGGCGCTCTTCAGCCTATTTCCCAGTCTATACTCCTTGAGACCTTTCCGCAGAAGCAGCACGGCATGGCAATGGCAATATTCGGCGTGGGAATAATGTTTGGCCCTATTATCGGCCCTTTGCTTGGGGGCTGGATTACTGATAACTGGTCATGGAACTGGATATTCTTTATCAACATACCCATAGGCATAGTCTCAATCCTTATGACTGTATTCTTTATAACAGACCCGCCTTATATGAAGGGGATGAAGATGAAGATAGATTACTGGGGGCTTGCATTTCTTGCAATCGGACTTGGATGCCTCCAGATAGTGCTTGATAAAGGCCAGATGGAGGACTGGTTTTCATCAGGGTTTATTACATGGCTTACGATAATATCTGTGTCATCGCTCATTCTTTTTGTGATAATTGAGTTCTTTGCAGAGCATCCTATAGTTAATCTGAGAGCATTCAAGAACATTTCATTCAACGCCGGGAATGTTGTCATGTTCTTTGCGTTTTTCAATCTCTTCGGCAGCATTGTACTTCTGCCGATATTCCTCCAGACACTCATGGGCTATACCGCGACCCTTGCGGGAGTGGTGCTCGGTCCCGGAGGGATCGCAACTCTTATAGCGATGCCCGTGGCGGGAATGCTTGTGACAAAGATGAATCCTAAGATACTGCTCGGTTCCGGCATAATCATAGCCGCTTATTCCACTCATTTAATGTCCTTGTTTAATCTTAATGCGGATTTCAATACAATCATATGGCCGAGGGTGGTGCTCGGCGTCGGGATGGGTTTTCTCTTTATTCCGCTTACAACAATGACAATGGCAAATGTGAAAAAGGAGGATATGGCAAATGCATCGGCTATCTATAACCTCCTCAGGAATCTTGGCGGAAGCTTCGGCGTTGCATTTATCACAACCATGATTGCAAGGCGAGCGCAGTTTCATCAGGTGCGAATAGTGGAACATCTTACACCATTTGATACTGCTTATCAGGCGGCGTCTTCAAAGGCAGCCCAATTGTTTCAGTATAGAGGCGTTCCGGCGTCCGAGTCCGCTGATGCGGGACTGAGCGCCATCTATCATCAATTGCTCAGGCAGGCTTCCATGCTTTCCTTCAATGACGCTTTTTATCTGTTGGGTGTGCTTTTGGTCTGCACGCTTCCACTGGTATTATTTATGAAAACTGCAAAGGGAGGTTTAGTTCACGGAGATATGCATTAAATAAAAATGTATTTTTTGGGTTAAAATAAAAAGATGGAAACAGCAGTCATGAAAGGTAGGAGGTAAAATATGAGAAGAGTTATTTTAGCCCCGATATTATTGGGGCTCCTATTATTAGTTCTTCCTTACAGCGCAGGGGCTGAGGAGGCCATAAAAACGAGCGAGGTTCTCAATTTAAAAAGGTGTGTTGAAATCGCCCTGCAAAAACACCCTGACATCGTTGCTGCCACAGGCGAGGTGGAGGTAAATCAGAGCAGGATCGGCCAGGCAAAGGCAAATTATTATCCGCAGGTAGACCTGTCATCAGGCTACAAAAAGTATTCGCCTGTTTCCAAGACCTCAAATAATTCCCTTGATGAATATAAGAGCAGCGCAACGCTTAAACAGAACATCTTTGATTTTGGAAAGACCTCAGCCGAAGTGGACATCCAGACGCTGAACCGCGAGGCGACAACTTCAGACCTCAGGAATATAAAAGAAAGGGTAGTCTTAAATGTTAAACAGGCGTATTACGGATTATTACAGTCAAAACAGAACAGGGAGGTTGCCATGGAGACTGTTAAACAGTTTGATCAGCACCTTCAGCAGGCAAAAGGATTTTATGAAGCCGGCACAAAACCGAAATTTGATGTGACAAAGGCGGATGTGGATTTAAGCAATGCAAAGCTTAATCTTATAAAGGCGGAAAATGCCCTCAGGATATCAAAGGTTGTTCTTGACAATGCGATGGGCATGCCTAATGCTCCTGAATACACGATTGAAGACGCTCTTCTATATCAGAAATACAATATAACGCTCAAGGATGCGATTGATAAGGCATACGAGAATAGGCCGGATCTTAAGTCCGTAATCACAAAGAAGGCTGCTGCGGAGTCCTCCGTAGAACTTGCGAAAAAGGGATATTATCCCACATTGGCAGGCAATGCCGGTTATGACTGGTCAGGGGAAAAACTTCCGCTTCAGGACGGCTGGAATGTAGGCGTGACCATTACGCTGCCTATATTCAGCGGTTATCTGACCGATTATCAGGTGCAGGAGGCAAGGGCCAAGCTGAATGTGGTTAAGGCTCAGGAGGAATCATTCAGGCAGGGTGTTCTTCTTGAAGTTCAGCAGGCATATCTTAATCTGCGGGAGGCTGAAGAGAGGATTTCCACTGCACAGCTTATTGTAAGGCAGGCGCAGGAAAACCTTGAGCTTGCAAACGGCAGATACGCGGCAGGACTGGGGAATCCCGTGGAAGTTACGGACTCTCAGATTGCATACAGCAATGCAAAAACGTCGCATATTCAGGCTCTCTCAGACTACAATGTTGCAATTGCAAGCCTTGAAAAAGCAATGGGGGTTAGATAATGAAGAAGATTATTATCGGCATCGCAATTGTTATTGTGCTCGGCATTGTTGCCTTTTTTGCATTCAGGAAAAAAGAAAACGGTTTAAACTTCAGAACCGAAAAAATCAGCAAGGGTGATATAGTCGAGATGGTTACTGCTTCAGGGAATGTAAATGCGGTGACCACCGTGCTTGTCGGCACTCAGGTCTCAGGGACCATAAAGACTATTTATGCTGATTTCAATTCGCCTGTTAAGAAGGGACAGCTTATAGCGCAGATTGACCCTGCGACATTTGAGGCTCAGGTTGAGCAGGCGAGGGCCAATCTGCTTTCCGCCAAGGCAAATCTGGAGAAGGCTGATGCGTCTTTTATTGATGCAAAGAGGACCATGGAGAGGAATAAAGCGCTTTTCTCAAAGGATCTTATTGCCAGAAGCGAGGTTGACACAGCAGAGACAAATTATGAGACGTCAAAGGCTCAGATAAATGCGTCAAAGGCTCAGATTGCCCAGTCAGAGGCGTCATTGAAGGTTGCAGAAACCAATCTAAGATATACAAGAATTATTTCGCCTGTTAACGGCATAGTTGTTTCAAGGAATGTGGATGTCGGGCAGACTGTTGCCGCAAGTTTTCAGACGCCGACTCTTTTCACTATTGCGCAGGACCTCACAAAGATGCAGATAGATACGAATGTGGCCGAGGCTGACATGGGCAAGGTAAAGCAAGGGCAGGACGTTGAGTTCAATGTTGACGCTTATCCCGGTGTTATTTTTAAAGGCAGGGTATCGCAGGTCAGGAACGCTCCCATAAATGTTCAGAATGTTATTACGTATGATGCGGTAATTCTGGTCGGCAATCAGGAACTTAAACTCAAGCCCGGCATGACGGCAAATGTTTCTATAATTATATCGGCAAAGAAAGAGGTCCTCAGAATACCCAATGCTGTTTTGAGATTCACCATGCCTGATAAGGATAAAGACAAAAGCAAAAAGGCGCAGCAAAAGGGCACAGGGCAAAAAGGCGCGGACGTCTGGATACTTGAAAATGGAAAACCAAAACGCATATCTGTATCTACTGGTGTAAGTGACGGAAGTTATACCGAGCTAATCTCAGGTGAAATAAAGGAAGGCCAGGAAGTGATAGTGGAATCTCTGATAAAGACAAAACAAAAGTCTGCCACTACACCGAGAATGTTCTAATATGTCGATTATTGATGTACAAGAAATTACCAAGATCTATCAGCTTGGTGATGTTGAAGTCAAGGCGCTCTGTGCAATCTCTATCAGTATTGAAAATGGAGAATTCATAGCAATAATGGGCCCTTCAGGGTCAGGGAAATCTACCTTTATGAATATACTTGGATGCCTTGATAAGCCTACAAGCGGCAGGTACCTTCTTGAAGGCGCTGATGTCGGCAGTCTCGGAAGGGATGAACTCGCTGCTATAAGAAACAAGAAGATAGGTTTTGTCTTTCAGGGGTTCAATCTTCTTTCAAGGACGTCCGCTCTTGAGAATGTTGAGCTTCCCATGCTTTATAACGGAGTCACAGCAAAAGAAAGAAGGCAGAAGGCAATGTCTGCGCTTAAAAGCGTCGGCTTGGAGGGAAGGGAGCATCATTTCCCCAATCAGCTTTCCGGAGGCCAGCAGCAGAGAGTAGCTGTTGCGAGGGCGCTTGTGAATAATGCGCCGATAATCCTTGCAGACGAGCCGACAGGCAATCTTGACACAAAGACAAGCGCTGAGATAATGGAGCTTTTTACAAAGCTGAATGCCGAATCAAATATCACTATAATACTTATAACACATGAGCATGATATAGCGGAATACAGCAGACGGATAATAAAATTCCGCGACGGCTGTATTGTGACTGATGAGGCAAATAAAAAAATAAGAGTTAAAGACCATGATTAATATACCTTCAACTTTTAAAATATCATTCAGGGCATTAAGGGTGAATAAGATGCGTTCAGCCCTTACAATGCTTGGCATTGTTATCGGAGTTGGTGCTGTGATTGCGATGCTTGCTGTCGGAAAAGGCGCCAGCCAGAAAATAGCAGACCAGATAGCAAGCATAGGAAGCAACCTTCTTATAATACTGCCGGGCTCAACTTCTCCCGGAGGGGTGAGGATGGGGTTAGGTACCCTGCCAACACTGACTATGGGCGATACGGAGGCGATTCTTAAGGAATCCCCTGCAGTTGCTGATGTTGCTCCTGAGCATGGCGGGGTTGCACAGGTAATTTATGGCAACCAGAACTGGGCAACAGGCATAAGGGGCACAACACCCAATATGCTGAATGTAAGGGAATGGCAGCTCGCATCAGGCAGGCCTTTTACCGAGCAGGAGGTCAAGAGCGGAGCAAAGGTATGTTTACTGGGGCGGACTGTTGTGGACAACCTTTTTGGCAATATAGATCCGATAGGCCAGGTTGTGCGGATAAAAAAGGTTCCGTTTACTGTGATTGGTGTACTTGAACCGAAGGGGCAGTCTCTTACAGGAGCGGATCAGGACGATACCATATTACTCCCTATTACAGTTGCTCAGAAACAGCTTTTCGGAACCCAGTTTCCCGGCATGGTCAGGATAATTCATGTTAAGGCAAAGAGTACGGAAGACCTTGCCGCTGCCGAAAAACAGATAAATGAATTGCTCAGGCAGAGGCACCGCATAGGGCCAAAGCAGGAAAATGATTTTACCGTCAGGAATCTTACGCAGATAATGCAGACACAGGAACAATCCTCAAAGGTAATGGCCCTGCTGCTTGGCGCCATTGCATCGGTTTCTCTTCTCGTAGGAGGAATCGGGATTATGAACATCATGCTGGTCTCGGTTACAGAAAGGACCAGGGAGATTGGGATAAGAATGGCTGTGGGCGCAAGGACATGGGACATAAGGCTACAGTTCATTATTGAGGCGCTTACATTGTCACTAATCGGCGGTGTTATAGGGATTATCATAGGCGTAGGGGGCTCGAAAATACTCTCTGCTTTTGCAGAGTGGCCCACAATCATATCTCCGTTTTATGTTGTGCTTGCGTTTTGTTTCTCAGGATTAGTCGGAATATTTTTTGGTTTTTACCCTGCATACAGGGCTTCTCTGCTTGACCCCATAGATGCGCTAAGATTCGAGTAAAAGATCCTGCAGAAAGTTATTTATTTTTGCCCGAAATTCCCGTTATAATAATAAACTGCCTTTTGGATGACTATGAATTAACGTAACACGCAGTAACAGGGAGGAAGAATGATTATCACAAAGAAGCGGGATTTAAAAGATCTGTTGGAAAACGTAAAAAACTACAGGAGTTTTTTCCTGATTGGATGCTCTGAGTGCGCAACACTGTGCGGAACAGGCGGAGAGCCTGAGCTTAAGGCTATGAAAGAAGCGCTTGAGGCAGAAGGGAAAGCTGTTACAGGAACATTTGTCGCAAAGACCGGCTGTCAGGTGCTCGGCACAAAAGTGGAGTTAAAGCCGTTCAAGGAGGCGCTGGATAAAACGGACTGCATTATTGTCATGTCATGCGGAGCAGGCACGCAGACCGCTGTAGATTTATATGAGGACAAAGCTGTTTTCCCTTCGAATGACAGCCTTTTCCTCGGGAATATGACAAGGCTTCAGTTCTTTGATGAGAGATGTTCATTGTGCGGAAAGTGCATTCTTGACAAAACAGGCGGTATATGTCCGATTACAGCGTGTCCAAAGGGACTCTTAAACGGGCCCTGCGGCGGCTGCAAGGATGGCAATTGCGAGATAAGCCCTGACATTAAATGCGCCTGGGTAAGGATATACGAGAGGATGAAGAAGCTTGACAAGCTTCAGGAATTCTGTGAGGTTACAATAGAGGCAAAAGACTGGTCAGCATCGCAGAAGCCAAGGGCGCTTACAGCGAGGGAGGAGAAAAAGAAATGAGCTTTAAAGATATATTGAATTCAGGCAAGTTCGTTGTAACGGCAGAGGTAGGCCCGCCAAAAGGCACGGATATAAAAGAGATGATACACCACATGGAGATTCTTAAGGGCAAGGTGGATGCTGTTAATGTTACGGATAACCAGTCCGCTGTTATGCGTATATGCTCAATGGCTGTATCCAAGATTGCAATGGAACACGGGCTTGAGCCGATATTCCAGATGACCTGCCGCGACAGGAACAGGATAGGGCTTCAGTCAGACCTGCTTGGCGCAAGCATTCTTGGAATAAAGAATCTGCTCTGCATGACAGGAGACCATGTCTCAGCGGGAGACCATAAAGGCGCAAAGCCTGTTTATGATGTTGAATCAGTTCAGCTTCTTAAGATTGTTGACGGATTGAATAACGGGAAAGACATGTCAGGCAATGAAATGAAAGGCTCAACTGATTTCTTTCAGGGCGCTGTTGTAACGCCTGAGGCAAACCCGATTGAACCGCAATTGATAAAGTTCGAAAAGAAGATACGGGCAGGCGCAAAGTTTTTCCAGACACAGGCGATATATGATATTGAGAAGTTCAAAGATTTTATGAAGCATGCAAGGAAATTCCCCGTGAAAATTCTTGCGGGTTTTGTTGTCCTGAAATCTGTGGGCATGGCGAACTTCCTTAATAACAATGTTCCCGGAATCAGGGTTCCGCAAGTGTTGATTGATGAGCTTAAGGCGGCAGGCAAAGAAAAAGCGCTTGACACAGGCATGAACATCACGGTACGGCATATAAAACAGTTGAAGGAAGAAAAAATATGCGATGGTGTTCATATAATGGCAATCGGCATGGAAGACAAAGTGCCTGAGATAATGGAGAGGTCAGGGCTGCTTTAGTTTTTTGTTAAGAAAAACTAAAGTTTCTAATGTCTGGCAAGCCCGGTTTTCTTTGCCGTTTCAGCAACTGCATGCGCTACTGATGAGACAACCTTTCTGTCAAATCCGCTGGGGATGATATAGTCTTCATGCAGTTCGTCGTAGAAAATGCGTTCGCGTAGAAAATAGAAAATGAGAATAGAAAATGGGACGGTTCTATTTTCTTGACAAGAAGGATGTAATGTGATAGATTCTGTGCATGCCGAGAACAGCAAGGATAGCGCCGAAAGAAAATGTTTATCACATCTTAACAAGAGGGAATAATCGTCAGGATGTTTTCAAA